>NZ_JAHMHI010000007.1 GCF_018914005.1 Mycoplasma zalophi | reverse complement strand
AGGGAATCATTATTTATTTTCTTTTCCTGTTGGTACTAAGATGTTTCAGTTCTCAACGTGTCTCACAATTCTAACTATGTATTCATTAGAATGCAACTAGAGATTAATCTAGTTAGGTTTCCCCATTCGGAAATCCCCGTTTCATAGCTTATTTCCAGCTCCACGAGGCTTATCGCAGGTAATCGCGTCCTTCATCGACTTCCAGACCCAAGGCATCCACCAAAAACTCTTACTTATTTAATAGTATGACCTATTGTCCTAATTTAAAATTAAGAATTAGATATGATTTTGTATTCTATATTGGTTGATCAAAACGTTTGAAATATTAATATTTACAAATGTCTTTTCTATTCAGTTTTCAAAGAACTATAAGAGAGATAGAACTCTCAAAACTGGATATAAATTTTCATAAATCTTTTTT
>NZ_JAHMHI010000006.1 GCF_018914005.1 Mycoplasma zalophi | reverse complement strand
ACGCTTTAACAAAGATATGCTGTCGTTAAATAATTCAATAAACTTAGATATTTTTTGCATTTCCAAAGAATCTGTAGATAAATAAAAATTAATATTTGCCATAACGTTATTCATTAATTTTGGTATGGCTGCTTTCGAAACAAATTTATAAGTTAAATCATTTAACGAATATGAAATCGCATAATTAGCTAATTCGTAATTTATCAGCACTCCACACACATTTGTTGGGTAAAATTTGCCTTTTCTATAGTTTACAGTACCAGCTTCAGCACCATCAGTTGTTCATGTAATAGCATCTTCAAAAAGATACTCATTGTAATAACCTAATAATCCTTTATTTATAGTTTTCGACGAAAACACAGGGTACTTATATTTTTCAGATGGAAATTCTTTTAATTTATTAGTGTTTAAAACTTGTCCTCTTGTAATTTTAAATAGATTTTTCACCTTGTCTTGAAACCAA
>NZ_JAHMHI010000005.1 GCF_018914005.1 Mycoplasma zalophi | reverse complement strand
CGTCAGTGAATCATCCACCGACTAATGATCATCGTTTACAGCGTGGACTACCAGGGTATCTAATCCTGTTTGCTCCCCACGCTTTCGTCCCTCAGTGTCAATATAGACCCAGTAAGCTGCCTTCGCCTTTGGTGTTCTTCCATATATCTACGCATTTCACCGCTTCACATGGAATTCCGCTTACCTCTATCTAATTCTAGTTTGCCAGTATCTAATGCATACCGGGGTTGAGCCCCGGGCTTTGACACCAGACTTAACAAACAACCTACGAACGCTTTACGCCCAATAATTCCGGATAACGCTTGCGACCTATGTATTACCGCGGCTGCTGGCACATAGTTAGCCATCGCTTTCTGATTGGGTACCGTCAGCTAAAAAGCATTTCCTCTTTTTAGTGTTCTTCCCCAATAACAGCACTTTACAACCCGAAGGCCTTCATCGTGCACGCTGTGTCGCTCCATCAGGCTTTCGCCCATTGTGGAATATTCCCTACTGCTGCCTCCCGTAGGAGTCTGGGCCGTATCTCAGTCCCAGTGTGGCCGTTCAGTTTCTCAACCCGGCTAAACATCATAGTCTTGGTAGGCCATTACCCTACCAACTAACTAATGTTCCGCGCCCTCATCTTTTAGTGAAGCCGTAAAGCTCCTTTCATAATAAATTCATGCGAATATATTACATATCCGGTATTAGCAAACGTTTCCGTTTGTTATCCCAATCTAAAAGGCAGATTAAGCACGTGTTACTCACCCATTCGCCACTAGTAGCAAGCTACTCGTTCGACATGCATGTATTAGGCACACAGCCAGCGTTCATCCTGAGCCAGGATCAAACTCTTAATAATAAATTGAATTGACGATTTATGGTATTTATATCCAGTTTTCAAAGAACTAT
>NZ_JAHMHI010000004.1 GCF_018914005.1 Mycoplasma zalophi | reverse complement strand
CTCTGAAAACTGAATAGAAAACTTGTACATTTACCAACATAAAATATAAACTATTAAACCATTGAATTTATTAGTACTGGTCAGCTGAATGTATTACTACACTTACACCTCCAGCCTATCAACCTCATAGTCTATAAGGAATTTCATAGGGAATATTCATCTTTGAGGAGGCTTCCCGCTTAGATGCTTTCAGCGGTTATCCTTTCCGTACTTGGCTACCCAGCTATGCTTCTGGCGAAACAACTGGAACACCATCGGTACGTCCACTCCGGTCCTCTCGTACTAAGAGCAGCTCTCATCAATATTCCAACGCCCACATCAGATAGGAACCGAACTGTCTCACGACGTTCTGAACCCAGCTCGCGTACCGCTTTAATGGGCGAACAGCCCAACCCTTGGAACCGACTCCAGCTCCAGGATGCGATGAGCCGACATCGAGGTGCCAAACCTTCCCGTCGATGTGATCTCTTGGGGAAGATAAGCCTGTTATCCCCGGGGTAGCTTTTATCCGTTGAGCGACGGCCTTTCCATGAAGTACCGCCGGATCACTAAGTCCTGCTTTCGCACCTGCTCGACTTGTAGGTCTCACAGTCAATCACACTTTTACCTTTATGCTCTACATACAGTTTCTGACTGTATTGAGTGTAACTTTGAACGCCTCCGTTACCCTTTAGGAGGCGACCGCCCCAGTCAAACTACCCACCACGCACTGTCCTCCTACCAGATAATGGTAGCAAGTTAGAATTTCAAATTAACAAGGGTGGTATTTCAAGGATGACTCCACTTGGACTAGCGTCCAAGCTTCAAAGTCTCCCACCTATCCTACACATGTTAAGCCAAAATTCAATACGAAGTTATAGTAAAGCTCCACGGGGTCTTTTCGTCTTGATGCGGGAACCCAGCGTTTTCACTGGGACCATAATTTCACCGAGTCCAATGTTGAGACAGTTAAGAGATGATTGCGCCTTTCGTGCAGGTCAGTATTTAGCCGACAAGGAATTTCGCTACCTTAGGACCGTTATAGTTACGGCCGCCGTTCACCCGGGCTTCAAATCAGTGCTTCGCATAGCTAACACATCATCTTAACCTTCGGGCACTGGGCAGGCGTCACCCTATATACATCGTCTTACGACTTAGCATAGAGCTGTGTTTTTGATAAACAGTTCCCCCTCACATTTTACTGCGGCCAATATTTCTATTGGCATCCCTTCTTGCGAACTTACGGGATAATTTTGCAGAGTTCCTTAACATTGGTTTTCTCGCTCGCCTTAGAATACTCATCTTGGGGACGTGTGTTCGTTCTCGGTACAGGTCCCTTAAAGCTTAAGTTAGAAGCTTTTTTAAGAAGCATGGAATCACATAATTCATTACTTTGTTGCCATTTCACTATGCATCACATCTCAAGGTTAAGTTACTAGGGATTTGCCTCCAGTAACCCTCTAAATGCTTACCCCACAATCCGATAAGTGGTAATGCTATCCTTCTCCGTCACTCCATCACACTTTAAGGAAGTACAGGAATATTAACCTGTTGTCCATCGGCTACGCCTTTCGGCCTCGTCTTAGGTCCTGACTAACCCTGGGTGGACGAACCTTGCCCAGGAAACCTTCCCCAATAGGCGTCAGAGATTCTCACTCTGAATCGTTACTCATACCGGCATTCTCACTTCTAAGCGCTCCACTAGTCTTCACAGTCTAGCTTCAATGCCCTTAGAACGCTCTCCTAACGCATTTACATGCCCGTAGCTTCGGTATTGTGTTTTAGTCCCGTTAAATTATTGGCACAGGATCTCTCGACTAGTGAGCTATTACGCACTCTTTAAACGATGGCTGCTTCTAAGCCAACATCCTAGCTGTTTAAGAAATCCCACAACCTTTCTCACTTAACACAATTTTGGGACCTTAGCTGACGATCTGGGTTGTTTCCCTCGCGAGCATCGACGTTATCACCGATGTTCCGACTGCATAGCAATACATAATGGTATTCGGAGTTTGATTATAGTCAGTACAGCTAGGCGCCGCCATTCCATATTCAGTGCTCTACCCCCATTATTTAACACTACACGCTAGCCCTAAAGCTATTTCGAAGAGAACCAGCTATCTCCAAGTTCGATTGGAATTTCACCCCTACCCACAAGTCATCCGGGCACTTTTTAGCGTACTACGGTTCGACCCTCCGCTTAGTTTTACCTAAGTTTCAGTCTGCTCATGGGTAGATCACCTGGTTTCGGGTATATAACAACATACTAAAGCGCCCTATTCAGACTCGATTTCTCTACGGCTTCGCTTTATTCTACTTAACCTAGCATGCTGTCATAACTCGCCGGTCCATACTGCAAGATGTACGCCATCACCCATTAACGGGCTCTGACTAACTGTAAGTAATTGGTTTCAGAATCTATTTCACTCCCCTCTCGGGGTTCTTTTCACCTTTCCCTCACGGTACTAGTTCACTATCGGTGTCTGGTTAGTATTTAGCCTTACCGGATGGTCCCGGCAGATTCAGACAGGGTTTCACGTGCCCCGCCCTACTCGGGATTCAACTAAGAGATTCATAAATTTCGCGTACGGGACTTTCACCCTATATTGTGGAGCATTCCAACTCCTTCTGCTATCTATGAATTTTGTAACTCTATGTAAGT
>NZ_JAHMHI010000003.1 GCF_018914005.1 Mycoplasma zalophi | reverse complement strand
TATAGTTTTCGACGAAAACACAGGGTACTTATATTTTTCAGATGGAAATTCTTTTAATTTATTAGTGTTTAAAACTTGTCCTCTTGTAATTTTAAATAGATTTTTCACCTTGTCTTGAAACCAAACGTTAGTGAATTCTTTAAATCTTATTGAAGGCACTAAACTTTTTTTATCATCCATTTTATTTGCCTTCTAATAATTTTATTAATTCTTCTATTGCTAGCGCATCAGATTCATTTTCAGCTTTTAATTCTTTTAATAGAGAACTTAATTCTTTTTCATTCTCTTTAATTTGAGCATCTAAATCTGACATTGTTTCGTTGTATTTATCGTATAAATTTTTAAGATTTGAAATAAATTCATTTAAAATTTCATCTACTTTATTTGAAATTTTAGTAAATGAAGTTTCTGTTCATTTAACATATAGTAAATTTAAAAATTCTTCATTTGTTAAGTTTTGAATTTTTTCGTTTAAGTTGTTTGTAATTTCGTTTGTTAAAGTATCGATTGTTGTTTTAATTTTTTTAGCTTGAGCATCTAACGCTTTTATTTCTTTATTTATTTTACTGATATCTTCATCTGAATCATTTTCAGTTTTGCTATCTTTAAGTTCTGAAATTTCTGAAGCTAATTCTTCTTTTTGTGCATTTAATTCCTCTATTTCTTGTTGTTTGTCTAAAAAGAATTGATTTATTAAAAATTCTTTTTTAAGAATGGTTTTGTTTTCATCTTTTTTAGATTTTTTTTCAATATCTTCAAAGATTTCATCTTGATTATTTTTTGCAAAGTTGTCAGTTACATTAAACTCTGAAAGAATTTGTACATCATCTAAAACGGTATCATTTATTTGATGAATAATTTGGTATAGTTCATATTTATCAATTAAATCCAGGTGATTGTAACTTCTAAAAAATAAATCATCAAATTCTTTTTGGAACTTGAATTTTTCTACAGTTGCAAATGTATGTAAATTACTAAATCTAGATTTAATAAATTCTTTTAAGTTTGATAAATTATCATTAAAATCATTTAAATAATTTTTAACTTCTTCATCTTCTAATATTAAACTATCTAATGAATCAACATCTTTAAAGATACTGTAATTTTTATGTTCTAAATCTTGATTGAAGATTTTGTTTTTTAAATTAGGAAAAATATTTCAAAATTGAGAAAATTCATCAATTTCTTTTTGTGGTATTTTTGCATTTAAAGAAGCAAATAAATCAAATTCTTTTGGTGTTTCAAAGTTTTCTATATATCTTGAAATATTTAAATTATAATCATTAGCTTCGATTTCTTCTAAACTAACAACTCTAGAAAAGTTTTCAATATTAGTTTTGTTTATAATTGCATGTGAAATCTTTTTAATGTGTGAAACATTGAATTTTTTAAATTTATCTTTCTTTTCATATAGTTGTGAAGCATCGATGAATTGAATTGAACCATCTGTTTCTTTTTGATCTTTTTTAAGAATCATAATAATTGTTGAAATATTGGTATTAAAAAACATGTTATCAGGTAAACCAATAATGGTATCAATTGCATGATTTTTAATTAATTGTTCACGAATGCTTTTTTCACTATTTCCTCTAAATAATACTCCATGAGGTAAAACAATGGCCATAATTCCATCTGTATCTAAATGGTGATATGAATGTAATAAAAACGCAAAATCAGCTTTAGATTTAGGTGCTAAACCATAGTTTATAAAACGAGGATCATTAGCTGCATTTTCTGGATCTCAGTTTAGAGAATAAGGTGGATTTGAAATAACTGCATCTAATTTTTGTGATGTATTCATATCAGTTATTTTATCTTTTATAAATGGTCAATCTCTTTTTAAAGTATCTCCCATGCTTACATGAATTTTACTAGGTTCAATTCCTGACATTAGTAGATTCATTCTTGTAGTTGTATATGCTTCTTGTAATACGTCTTGTGCATAATATGTGATGTTGTTTTCATTTCCAGTCATTTTTTGGTAAGTTTTACCAATATTTAAAAGTAATGAACCTGAACCTGAAGTAGGGTCATAAATTGAAATTTCTTTACGATCTTTTAAATGATTTGAAATTATTTCAGACATTAAATCAGATACTTCATGCGGTGTATAATATTGACCATCTTCTTTTGCTGATGTACTTGCAAATTTTCCAATGAAATATTCATAAATATAACCTAATAAATCATAATCTTGTTTTCCTGTGGGGATTTCATCGATTTTTTTTATCAATTGTTTTAAATTATTTTCGGTTGCACGTTTATCGCTTACTGTTGTTTGTTCATAATTATCTTTTAATGGTTTTAAAATTCCATCATACAATTGAATGAAATTATCATCTTGTGTATCTTGTACACTTTTGTCAAATGAAGCTAATGCAGAATTAAAAAGATCTATTGAAAGTTTTTCATCTTCACTTGAATTATTAATTCAAGTATGAAATAAAAATTTATAAGGTATATAATAACCTTTTTCATCTAAAATTAGTTTTTGAATATTTTCATCTGGAGAATTGTCAAATTCTTTTATTTCTTCATATGTTATGCCTTCATTTTCTCAAAATCAATCAATAATTGTTTGTGAAAGAAATTTATAAAATATTAAACTCAAAATTATATCTTTATATTTTTTTGAATCAAAATTTTTTCTTAATTCATTAGCTGAATCTCATAATTTACTAGCTAATTGAGTGGGTGTCATTTTGTTTGCCATAAAACTCCTTTATAATATAAAATTATATATAAATATTCAAAAAATCAAAATACAAAGCAAATAAAAAATCCCGAGAAAATCTCGGGAATTATAATTGGTTTTTTATGTTTCTTAAAAACTTCTAAGACATCGTTTTATTTAAAGAAATCAAATAAACCTTTGTTATTTTCAGAATTATTTTCATTTTCTAGAGTGATATCTTCTTCATCATTTTCGATGCTTTTATTATGTGAAGATTCTAATGATTTTTCCATTTGTTGATTAACTTCTTGTCTTATTGCTTGAGTATCTTTTTTAAATTCTTCTTTGATTCCAGCAGCTATAATAGTTACAACAAGACTATCATCTTGTTCTTTATTTTCACTTTCGATTTTATTATATCCAAATATCATATCAACTTCTTTATTCATGATTTTATTCATGAATTGTGATACATCACTAATATCTTTTAGTGTTGCATTATTTCCCACAGAAATATGAACTATGCATTGTGTTGCACCCATAATATTTGATTCAATAATAGGGCTCTTTAAAGCATGTGAAACAGCTTTTTCAGCTTTATCTTTTCCGGTTGCTTTTCCAATTCCAACTACTAACTCACCTGGATTTTTCTTAATTAAATTTTGTAAATCAGCAAAATCTAAATTGATATATGAAGGTAATACAGTAATATCAATAATAGATCTAATTAATTGTTTTAAGGTTATATTTGAATATTTTCAACTTTCATCTATTGGTAATTCACCAAATGCATTTAGAAGTTTTTCATTACTTACTATAATATATGCATCAACTTCTTTTTTTAGTTTTTCTAACCCTTGTATTGCGACTTCTGTTCTTTTTCTACCTTCAAAAATGAAAGGCATTGTTACAACCGCTATTGTTAATGAACTGTTTTCTTTAGCTATTTTGGCAATTTCTGGTGAAGCACCTGTTCCAGTTCCCCCACCCATACCAGCAGCTATTATTACAAGTTCTGTATTTTTTAAACGATCTTTTATATCATTACGTGCATCGATTGCTGCTTGTTTTCCCATTTCAGGGTCAGCTCCTGCTCCACGTCCATGTTCATCACCTATTTGTAGGCAAATTTCTTTGTTAGGAAATTCTTTTAAGGCTTGTTTATCAGTATTAACTGCAACAAATTCAACCCCAGGTAGTTGCACATCCATTAAACTTTTTAATGAATTATTTCCAGCTCCACCTACTCCAACTATTTTTATAGAAGCAGTGGCTTCGATGGTTTCTGATAATTTATTTGATTGTGATGTTTCCATTTTTTCTCCTACACAGTGAATATTCTTTTAATAAAATTTTTAATGATCGTTTGTTTTTTAAATTTAATATTTTCAATAGTTTGAGTATTAATTGTATATGTATTGGTAATGTCTTGATCAGAGATATTTAAGTTTAAATAATTAATTAAAACTAAGTTATTGAAATTTTTATATTTATAAATAGGTAGTTTATAATCTTGAATTAATTCTACTTTATTATCGGGATTTAATAAAGATAGTACTTGTTGTGAAGTTGTTTGACTTAGAATTTTAGATTCTAAAATAACAAGTTTTGTATTTGAAAAGTCTAAAATATTCGATAAATTTAACATACAAGTTATTTTTAAAGAAATTTTTTTATAAAATTCTTTTATAAATTTATCAATAACTTGTAGGGTTTTATCTTTTCTAAATAGAAAAGGTAATTGTAAATCATTTTCTAAATGATTGTAATTTGCAATTAAACATTGTGCTTCATAAGAAGTTATATTTAATTCATTTGCTAATTTTGAAATTAAAATATTTGTTCCAAAGTTAAGTGTTATTTTTTCTTGAATAGCTTTGTTTTTTACAGAAGATAATAAAACATTATCTTCTGAAATATTTATAAGAATTTTTTGATCTTGATTTTTTAGATTAGAAACATAAAGAGTTTCTAGTTGTGGACCAATAATCATTTTTTCTATATTTAAAGATAATTTTTTAGCTAGATTTTGCGCATTTTTATACGCGTTTTGTTTAATAAAATATCTAGTTACAGTTGCTTTTAAAGATTTTATTTCCTGTGAAAGTATCAATTTTAAATCTTTTGTTTGCAATATGCTATTGTCTTTTTTTATTGCTTGAATATCATTTACTTGATAACAAGCTAAAAAATCGATTGTGTCTTGCTTAAGGTGATTTATTATTGAATTTAAATCAATTTTGCTAAAATCAATGAATTTATTATTTAAATTTAAAGCATACTTATTTGTATAAAAATAATTAGGATCATTTATTAAATAAATTATATTTTTAACATTACCACCGGTAATATTTTGAATTTCTTCAATATAGTCTTTAAATGTCTTAATTATTTTTTCATGTTCTTGATTTTTATTAATGGAATGAGATAGTATTATTGCAAAATCACCATTTATACTTTCAAAAGCACAAATAGTAAATTTTGCGAAATTTTCTTTTATAACAACAATTACTTTTCTTTCCATCTTAATTCCATTAATCTATTAATTTTTGAAGTGTTCTTAGTATTGCACTTCTTGAACGATAATTATCGTCTTTTTCTTGATCAGAAACAATGATTTTTTTCATCTTATAATTTTCTTGCATTTGAATAGGCAATTTATAAGTTGAAACTTCCAATTTTAAAGAGTTAAAAAATGTTTTAATCACTTTATCTTCAATAGAATGAAAACTTATTATGGCTAAAATACCATTTTTATTTAGCATTTTTTCCACTTTGGATAACATAATTTTAAGTGATTCAAGTTCTCCGTTAACTTCTATTCTTATTGCTTGAAAAACTGCTTTTAAAGGATTTTTTTGTCTTAATAAATAAGCTGGATAAGCATTTTTTATTATATTTGATAATTGCAAAGTTGTATCTATAGGTCTATTATCACAAATGGCTTTCGCAACTTTTCATGCAAGCTTTACATCAGCGTTATTTTGTAATAAATGTTTTAAAGTTTGTTCTTCGTAATTATTAACAATATAATGTGCATCTAATTCTTGTTCTTTATCCATTCTCATATCTAAACGAGAATCTTTTGAATAACTAAATCCTCTTGTGAAATCATCTAGTTGCGGACTAGATACACCTAAATCTGCTAAAATACCATCTACTTTTAAAATATTTAATTTTGCTAATTCTTCATCAAAATTTCTAAAATCTGATTTGATCAACGTAAAATTTGGTGATATTTTTTCAAGTAAAGGTTTTGATTCATCTATTGCTTGTTGATCTTTATCAAAACAATAAAGATGTCCTGTTGACAGTTTTTTTAATATTTCTTGACTATGTCCTGCGCGTCCTAATGTTAAATCAACGTATATACCGTCTTCTTTTATATCTAAAGCATCAATGCTTTTTTTAAGAAGAACTGGAATGTGTTTTATAACTTAGCTCCACTTTCAAAAAGTAGTTGCGCTAGATTGTCAAATTCTTGTGTTTCATCGATTGATTTTATATCTTGATCATATATTTCTTTTGCAAATATTTCAGATACATTACCAACTCCAATGAAAATAATATCTTTTTTGATAGCAGCGCGTTCAAGGAATCTTGTAGGAATTACAAAGCGACCACTTTTATCCAATTTTATTTCTTCTGTATTTGAAAGAATAAAACGGTTAAATTGACGCATGTTTTTATCTAACATGTTATTTTCTGTTAGCTTTTTGGTTAATTTATTAAATTCTTCTTGACTTCTTAAGGTAAGAGAATTATCTAAACCAAAAGTAATGAAAAAATTATTACCTAATTCTTCACGGAATTTAACCGGAACAACTATGCGGTTTTTTTCATCTAAAGTACGCTCGTAATTTCCATACATTCCCACTTCTCCCCACTATCACCTAAATTATACAAAATTTAAAATTTTATTTGCACATTTTTTGTGTTATTTTTATAATTGCAAAAAAATATATAAAAAAGCACCAGAATTTTCTGGTGCTTAATTTTTGGATTATTTATCTTGTTTAGCTTTGAAACCTTCAACTTTTTTACCATTGTAAAAACCACAGTTTTCACAAATTCTGTGTGGTAAAACTACTTGACCACAATTTGAACATGAATTAAATGTATTTTTTGTTAAAGCATGATGTGAACGACGTAAATGTTTACGTTGTTTTGATGTTTTTCTCTTTGGAACTATAGCCATAATATTTCTCCTTAATAATTAGTAGTAATTTAAAATTAGTTTATAAATTATAAATATTAAACTAATTGTAAAATTGCCATTTCAGATCCATCACCTTGACGGAATCCTTTTTTAATTATTCTGCAGTATCCACCGTTACGATCTTTATAACGAGGTCCTAAAACATCAAATACATATTGAACTGCGTCTTTATCTGCTGTTGCTTGAATATTTCTTAAATAACTTGCAACTTGACGACGAGAAGCTAAAGTATTTTTCTTAGCTTTTGTAATCATTTTATCAACTTTACGACGTAGTTGTTTTGCTCTTGCTAATGTAGTTTCAACTTTACCTTTAACTAAAACATCGGTTACTAAAGAACGTTCCACATGGTTTCTTCACTCTGAATTACGTCTGTATAATTGCACAGGATTTGCCATTATTCGTCTCCTTTATTTAAATTTTCTCTGAAAGTATTAATTTTCTTAACTATATCATCAACTGATTTTTTACCTAAGTTTTTAATGTTAGATAATTCATCTTCAGTTAAATTTAATAGATCATCAACCTTATAGTATCCTGCACGATGTAATGCATTTTTTGATCTAATAGTTAGACCTAATTTTTCAATATCCATTGAACGCATTTCATTATTTTCTTTTTCTTGTGCAACATCTTCAAATAGTCTAATTTCTTGAATATTATCAACATTTCCAATAATTTGTAAATGAGCAATTAATATTTGTGATGCTTGTGATAATGCCTCAGCTGCTGCTATTGTCCCATCAACAGCAACATGTAAAATTAATTCTTCTTCAATAATTGTACTTGAACTATTTAATTCTTGTACTTCGTAACTAATTTTTTTAACAGGGCTAAAATCACTATCAACTGTTAAAATTTGTCCATTTGTTATTTTACTGTCTAATTTTGATCCTAATGCTGCAACAACTTTTTTGTTTTCTTCAAAATCAACATATCCTCTACCGCTTTTTATAAATAGATCAACTTGTAATTGTCCACCTTCTTCAATTTCAGCGATATATAAATCTGTATTTACGATTTCTAATGCATCGGTTTGAATATCTCCAGCGTAAATTATTTTTTTACCTGAAAAATTAAATGAAACTTTAACTACTGTGTTAGGTTCTTCAAAAAGTTCTTTATTATATTTAAAACGAATATGTCTTAAATTACCTAATAAAGTAACAATATCTTCTCTAAGTCCACTTAAAATTTCAAATTCGTGGTGAACATTTGCTATTTTTACTGCAAAAATAGAGCATGATGTGATTGATGATAATAATGTTCTACGTAATGCGGTTCCTAATGTATCAGCAAACCCTCTTGATAAAGGTTGTAATGAAAAAGTACTATCACATTCGTTAATTTTTTCAGTTGTTAATTCTGCGTAATGAATTTTGGTCATTTTTTCCATAATTAATTAAGTTCTACTTTCTTTTTAATATTTTTTTAGGTGGACGTGTACCATTGTGAGGAACAGGTGTAACATCTTTAATTTCTTTAATTAATAAACCTGAAGCTTCAATTTGTTTTCTAGCTGTTGATTTACCAGCACCAACACCTTTAACAAGTATCTTAACTTCTTTTAATCCAAATTCTAATGCTTTTTCTAAAGCTGCTTGAGCAGCTAATCCAGCTGCATAAGGTGTTTTTTTCTTTGTACCTTTATAACCAATTGCTCCTGAAGATGATCAAGCAAAAACATTTCCAGCTTCATCTGAGAATGAAACAATGGTATTTTGGTAAGTAGAATGGATATGTGCTATACCACTGGTAACAATTTTCTTTTGTTTTTTAGCCATTATTATTTACCTTTCTTACCTGCTACGGTTTTGCGAGGTCCCTTTCTTGTACGAGCATTTTTTTGTGTTGATTGCCCACGAACAGGTAATCCTTTACGGTGTCTTAAACCACGATATGATTTAATTTCCATTAAACGTTTAATGTTTAATTGGGTTTCACGACGTAAATCACCTTCTGTTAAGTATTTTTTAGCAATGTCACGAATTTTGGTTAATTGTTCTTCACTTAGATCTTTTACTCTAATATTTTCATCAATATTAGCTTCTTTTAAAATATCTTCTGATGTAGAACGACCGATTCCTAATATGTAAGTTAAAGAAATAACTACACGTTTATTGTTAGGAATTTCAACGTTTAAAACTCTAGCCATATTTTTTTATCCTTGTCTTTGTTTATGTTTTGGGTTAATACAAATAATACGATTTGTACCATTTCTTTTTATAACTTTGCAATCTTTGCAAATTCGTTTGATAGAAGCGCGAACTTTCATGCGATTTCCTTTCGTTATTTATGACGATAAACTATTCTTCCTTTTGATAAATCATAAGGACTCATTTCAACATCCACAGTATCACCATTAATTATTCTGATGTTGTGAAGCGCCATTTTACCACTTGTTGTTGCTTGGATTTCAATTCCGTTTTCAAGTTGTACAATGAAATTTTTTGTTGAATGAACTTTAGTTACTTTACCTGTCATTTTGATTGCATCTTTTGCCATTAAATATTATCTCCTGTTAAAATGATTGCTTTATCATTTTCAATAAGAATTGTTTGTTCATAATGGCTGGATTTCAATCCTGATGAACTTACTACTGTTCAGCCATCTTTTAAAACTTTTGTTTTGTAGGTTTTTTGTAAAATCATTGGTTCAATACAAATTACCATACCATTTCTTATTAAAGGTCCGGTATCTTTTTTTCCGTCATTATATACATAAGGATCTTCATGTAAAGAACGACCAATGCCATGACCTGTATATTCTAAAGGTGTATAATATCCTGCTTCTTTGATTACCTTACCAATTGCATGACTTATATCACCTATTCTTTTGCCGACTTTAACCTCTTTAAATCCGGCCATAAAAGCATCTTTTGCCACTTTTATTAAATTTAAATCTTCTACACTAGGATTATCTCCTACATATTTAGTAAAAGCACTATCTGAATACATTCCATTTCAAATTGCACCCATATCAACTTTTACTAAATCACCATCTTTTAAGATTCTATCACTAGGAATTCCATGGATTAATTCTTCATTTACACTAATACATAAAGTATGTTTAAATCCATATTGTCCTAAAAAAGCAGGCTTTGCATTTCTTTTCTTAATTTCTTTAAAAGCGATGCTATCTATTTCTTTTAAAGAAACACCTGGTCTTATGAAGTTTCATAAGATGGTTTTTACTTCTGCCAGGATAGCACAAGATTTTTTGATGTCTTTTATTTCTTGAGGGTTTTTAATTAAAATCATTTTGTATTGATTCTATTAGTTTATTTTTAATATCTAAATAAACATCTTCTATATCTTGATTTGCATTGATTTCAATCAAATTACCTTTTTGTTTATAGGTATCAATCAATGGTTTTGTTTGTTGTGTAAAGACATCTAATCTTTTTAAAATAACATCGGGTTGATCATCTTTTCTTTGTATTAAAGGATTTTTACATTCATCACATATATTTTCTACCTGAGGTTTTTTAGAAATTAAGTGATATGTTGCGCCACAATTTTGACAAATTCTTCGATTTGTTAATCTCTCTAAAATCACGTCTTGTTCAATATTTAATAAAATAACATAATCTATTTTAGTAAATTCAAGTGATTCTAAAAAATTTACTTGTGCTAATGTTCGTGGATAACCATCTAAAATGAAATGTTTATTAAGAGATGTTAGTTTATTTAATTTTGCCTTAATAATTTCATTTACGATATCATCGCTTACATAATCACCACGACTCATAATAGCTTGCGCTTCTAATCCAAGTTTGGTTTGATTTCTAATTTCTTCTCTTAGTATCTCACCAGTTGAAACTTGAATAAATTCATCATTTAATACTAGTTGATTTGCTACAGTACCTTTTCCAGCACCAGGTGCTCCTAAAAATATTAAATTTAGATCTTTATATGTTTTTATCATAATAAATCACCTTCTTCTCCATTTTCAAGACTATGTAGAATTTTTTTACGTTTTCTTGATAACTCTTGGGTTTTGTAACGGGCTTGAACTTGTTGTAATGTTTCAATTGTAACTGAAACCAAAATCATTAACCCTGTTCCCCCAAAAGCTATATTAGCTGGTAGGTGTAGCATTTCTTCTACATAACGCATCGCACCAATAATAATTAAATATATACTTGAAAAATAACTTAAATTTAAAATTTTTGTAATTAAGTAATCTTCAGTTTGTTCACCTGGTCTAATACCAGGAATAAATGTTGAGCTTTTTGCAAAGTCTTCTGAAATTTTATCTATTTTTGATTGTTGTAACCCCATTAGCAAAGTAAATGCAAATGTAATTACAATAAATAGAAAGAAACCAACAGGTTGTGTCATTTGAAAATTAGTATAAATTCAATTGTAATATGAACTTGTAGCAGGATTAAATAATCCAGCAATCATTGTTGGTAGACTTAGTACCATCAATGAGAAAATTACCGACATAATACCTGCAGGGTTTGCTTTTAATGGTAAATAAGATAATTCTTTTTCATTTTTAGAAAGACCAGCTCCTACTTGTTGAATAGGGATGTGTCTTTCTGCTAAGTAGAAATACCCTACAACAAATATAACTAAACTATATGAAATTAAATAAACACTAAAGTTAATTAATTCTTTAAATACTAATGATTCTGTTTTTGAACTTGTTACAAGAAATTCAAAAGCATTTTTAAATGTTGGAATTAAATTGGAAGCAATACCTGCAAATATTATTAAACTAGTTCCATTTCCAACACCTTTATTTGTTATTAACTCACCTAAAAATAATGCAAACAAGCTTCCAGCTATTAAAATTAAAGGTAAGATGAAATAAGCATAAGTATTTGTATCTAATTCACTAATAATTCTGATCCCAAACCCTGTTTTGGGGTTTTTTAAGGCTTTTGTTAACACAATTGCTTGAATAATTGCAAATATTAAGGTTGCGAATCTTGTAATTATATTAATTTTGATTCGTCCTTGGGGACCGGATTGACTTAGTCTATATATTGGTGGAAATATTTTAGTTTGTAAAATCATCATAATTAAACTAGCGGTAATAAATGGACTAATTCCTAGAGCTACAACACTAAAATTTCTAAGCCCTCCACCACCTACTAAATTTAAGATTCCTAAAAAATCTCCTCCATTTAATTTATCTTGATTTACTAAATGGATACCAGGAATAGTAATTGTTCCTGCTGCTACAAAGATAGTTAATAAGAATATAGTAAAAATTACTTTTTTTATTAAATCATGATTTTTTCAAAAATCATTATAACTATTCTTAAATTTAACAAACCTAGAATCAAAACTTAATTTTTTTAGTTTTTGAGACTGAGTTTTTTGATCTTTGGTAGTTTTGTTCATTATTCAACCTCGATTTTTCCTCCAGCTTTAACAATTGCGTCTTCGGCTGTTTTAGAAATTTTATCAATATCTGTTAAAACTAGTGGTTTTGTAATTTCTCCACGTCCTAAAATTTTAACAGGTTGATCATAATGTTTAATTAAACCTTTATTAAATAAAGTTTCGAAACTTACTGTTTCATTTTTTTCAAATTTAATTTCTAGTTGATCTAAATTAACAACTTGAAATTCAATATGATTTACATTTTTAAATCCTCTTTTTGGTAAACGTCTGAATCATGGGTTTTGTCCCCCTTCAAATCCTAGACGTACATTGTTACGTTTTGTTTGTCCACTTTGTCCTCTACCAGCTTGTTTCCCTTTACCAGCAGCATGCCCTCTACCTACACGGTGTTTATCTTTTCTTGCGCCTTCTGTATATTTAAGATTATTTAATTTTTGCATTTTTACTCCTTAAATACTATAAATCACTTACTTTAATATCTCTTAATTCAGCAATTTCTTTAGCTGTTTTTAAGTTTTTTAAGGCTTTAATTGTTGCATAAACAATATTTTGTTTATTTCTTGAACCGTAAGTTTTTGTAGAGATGTCTGTATATCCCGCTAATTCTACAACGCTACGCACTGTATTTGAAGCAATGATTCCAGCCCCTTTACGTGCAGGACGTAGTTGAACTTTAGAAGCTAAAAACTTAGCTTGCATTTCATGAGGAATTGTTCCATTAACAATAGGAACTTCAAAAATGTTTTTATGTGCATCTTTAACTGCTTTTTTAATTGCATCTTGAACTTCGTTTGCTTTACCGTGTCCAAATCCAATTTTTCCTTTTTTGTTACCAACTGATACATAAGCTGAAAAACTAAAACGTCTTCCCCCTTTAACAACAACAGTAACACGAGCTATATTAACAACTTTTTCTTCAAATTCTGAATTTACAGCGTTAAATTCTCTAGGTCTTCTTGTTGATCTTCTTGCATCTTTATCTTGTTTATTAAAACGAGAATTTGGTCTTTTTTCACGTCTAAATTCTGTTTTTTCTTGATCATTTTCTTTTGCTTTAAAATTGTTTTTGTGTGTGTTTTTAACTACTTTTGTTGTTTCTTCGTTTGTTAAAACTTGAGTTTCTTCTAAATTATTTGTCATTAGAAATTAATCCCTTCTTCACGTAGTGTTTCAGCAAATGCTGCCACTTTACCATGATAAATATATCCTGAACGATCAAAAACAATTTTTGTAACATTTTTGTTTTTTAATTTTGTTGCAAAATCTTTTGCTACAGTTTTGACTGCTTCAATATTATTAGTTGTAAGAGATAATGCTTTTGTTGATGAAGC
This sequence comes from Mycoplasma zalophi, assembly GCF_018914005.1. Lineage (NCBI taxonomy): Bacteria > Bacillati > Mycoplasmatota > Mollicutes > Mycoplasmatales > Mycoplasmataceae > Mycoplasma > Mycoplasma zalophi. The sequence continues at coordinate 8,762 of NZ_JAHMHI010000003.1, read as the reverse complement.
TGCTAAAGTTGTATGTGTTTCGTCATTTATTAATTGTGCATAAAAATTGTGTAGTGATTTAAATACAGTTACACGTGGAACATCAGCTGTACCTTGTAAATGCATTCTAATTTTCATGTGTTTTGTAACACGTCTATCTTTTCTTGATTTTTGCATAATATTTTACCTTTCTGCTTATTATTTAGAAGCAGTTTTCCCTTCTTTACGACGAATTTTTTCACCTTTATACATAATTCCTTTTCCTGAATAAGGACTTGGACGACGAATATCTCTTAATATTGCTGCGAATTGACCAACAGCTTGTTTATCAATTCCTGAAATAGTAATGTAAGTTGGTTTTACAACTTTAACATCTAAGTTTTCAGGTATATCAACTAATACTGGGTGACTATATCCCGCAATAACTTCGATTTGATTTCCCTTTTGAGTTGCTTTGTATCCAACCCCGATAATTTCGATTTCTTTTGTAAATCCTTCACTAACACCTTTTAACATTGATGCTAGTAAAGAGTTTGTGGTTCCGTGTAATTGTTTAGTATGTTTTTCTTCATTTTTACGTTGAGTTGTTACAGTATTATTTTCAACTAAAACGCTGATTAATGGATTAAATGTATATTCTAATGTTCCTTTAGGTCCTTTTACTTGTGCTGTGTTATTTGTGATAGTAATTTCAACATTAGCAGGTATTTCTAAAATTCTTTTTCCTACTCTAGACATATTATCAAATGAAGGCGATTACTTCTCCACCTACATTTTCCTTTCTAGCTTCTTTATCGGTTAATAAACCTTTTGATGTTGAAATAATTGCAGTTCCATATCCACTTAAAACTCTTGGAAGTGTTTTAGCACTTGCATAAACTTTAAGTCCTGGTTTTGAAACTTTTTTAAGTCCATTAATAACACTTTGTGAACCTGTAAAACCTTTATATTTTAATGATACAACAATATGTTTGTGGTTATCTTGCATTGTTTCTTTGAAATCAACAATGTATCCTTCACGTTTAAAAATTTCTAAAATAGCTACTTTTTTAAGTGAATGAGGAACAATAACATCTCTCATTTTACGAGCTCTTGCATTGTTAATTCTTACAAACATATCTGCTATTGGATCAGTTATAATTGCCATAATTATCAACTCGCTTTCTTAATTCCTGGTAATTTACCTTCGTGTGCTAAATTTCTAAAGCAAATACGGCAAATTTTATATTTTCTTAATACTGCATGTGGACGTCCACATAATTCACAACGTGTATATGCTCTTGTTGAGAATTTTGGTGTTTTATGTGATTTAACGATTAATGATTTTTTAGCCATTATTTATTATTCTCCTTTACCAAAAGGCATACCTAAACTTTTTAGAAGTGCATATGCTTCTTCATTTGTTTTTGCACTTGTTACAATGATTACGTCTAAACCTTTTAACTTTCTTACTTTATCGAAACTAATTTCTGGGAAAATGATTTCTTCTTTTATTCCTATTGCGTAGTTTCCTCTACCGTCAAAACTTTTTGGATTAACTCCACGGAAGTCTCTTACACGAGGTAATGCAACTTCTAATAATTTTGTTAAAAATGATCACATTTTTTCTCTACGTAAAGTAACTTTTGAACCCATCGGCATTCCTTCACGTAATTTTCAACTTGCTAATGATTTTTTAGCAACTGTTTGTGTTGGTTTTTGTCCTGATATTAACATTAATTCATTATTAACTTCTTCGATTGCTTTTGAATTAGTAACTTCGTTTCCTGCTGTCATATTTAATACTATTTTTTCGATGTGTGGTATTTGCATTGAACTTTTGTAATTAAATTTTTCTTGAAGTTCTTTTCTAGTTACTTCTAAATATTTTTGTTGTAATTTATTCATGATACTTCCTTAATTTAATTAAAATGTTTTATTTGTTTTTTTAACAACTCTTTGTTTTTTGTTGTTTTTGTCAATGCTAAATCCTACTCTTGAATATGTAGCAGGTGTTGAAGCTGTACCTTTTTTCACTAAAATAGCAACGTTTGAGATATGAATTGGGAATTCTTTAATTTCAATTCCACCGTCTTGATTTTGTTGATTTGGTTTGATGTGTTTTGTTTTTTTGTTTACGTCTTTTAATGTTACTAAATTATTTTTTGGATCTAAAGCTAAAACAGTAGAAACTTTACCTTTATAAGCACCACTTATAACAACTACTGTATCGTTTTTACGAATTTTTTGACTAGCCATTATAATACCTCCGGAGCTAAAGAAACGATTTTTAGATAACCTTTATCACGTAATTCACGTGCTACAGGCCCAAATACCCGTGTTCCTCTTGGTGTTTTATCATCTTTTATAATTACTACAGCATTATCATCGAAACGAATATATGTTCCATTTGATCTTTGTAGACCATAACGAGTTCTAACAACAACAGCTTTAACAATTTGTCCTTCTTTAACCATTCCATTAGGAATTGCTTTTTTAACTGAACAAATTACGATATCTCCAATATTAGAAAACTTTTTAACAGATCCACCTAGGTTACGAATAATTCCTACTTCTTTTGCTCCTGAGTTATCAGCAACATTAGCTCTTGATAATTCTTGTATCATAGATTATTCATCTCCTTCTTGTGATTGTTCTAAAACTTCAACTAATCTAAAGTGCTTTGTTTTTGAAAGTGGACGAGTTTCTTGAATTTTTACAATATCGTTTAATTTAGCTTGATTGTTTTCGTCGTGAACTGCAAAACGTTTTGATTTTTTGAAACGTTTGTTATATTTAGGGTGTTTAATATATGTTTCAACTAAAACGATAACTGTTTTATCATTTTTATTTGAAACAACTTTTCCTGATAATACCTTACGGTTATTTGTTCTTTCCATTATTTTGTTTCTCCTGATGACATTTTTTCATTTAATGCTGTTAAAACACGAGCAATATCTCTTTTGATATCTTTAATTTTGTGGTTTTGTTCTAATTGTCCTGTTCTTGCTTTAAAACGTAATGTAAAAAGATTAGCTTTATAGTCAGTAACTAAATTATTTAATTCTTCAATACTTTTTGATTTAAGATCTTGGTATTTCATTAGTTAACTCCTTCTTCTTTTTTAATAATCTTTCATTTTACTGGTAGTTTGTGACCACCTAGACGTAATGCATCCATAGCAATAGCTTCGCTAACACCTTTAACTTCAAACATCATTGTGTCAACTTTTACTACTGATACTCATTCTTCTGGGCTACCTTTACCTGAACCCATACGAACTCCAATAGGTTTAGATGTTTTTGACATATGTGGGAAAATTCTGATAAATACTTGTCCTTCACGTCCCATACGACGAGTAATAGCGATACGGGCTGCTTCGATTTGTCTTGCAGTTACTCAAGCACTTGTTTTTGCTTGAAGTCCAAATTCTCCAAATGAAACTTTATTTCCACGTCCTGCTTTTATTTTGTCGTGACGAATTCTAAACATTTTACGGTGTTTAGTTCTTTTTGGTTGTAACATCTTTATCTCCTTGTAATTGTTTTTCTCCCAATGATACTCAAACTTTAATTCCTAGAGCTCCGTATGTTGTTCTTGCTGTTGCAGTTGCGTAGTCTACATCTTGACGTAAGGTATGAAGTTTCATTTCACCTTCATTATATCCTTCTTTACGTGCCATATCAACACCGTTTAAACGACCTGAAACTGCGGTTTTAATACCTTTAGCTCCAGCTTTCATAGCTAAACGAATAGCAAATTTTTGTGCTAATCTAAAGCTTCCACGGTTTTCTAATTTTTCTGCAATACCTTCAGCTAATAATTTTGCATTTAAATCAGGATTTTTTAATTCAACAACTTCAATGTTTAAATTAATTTTTCTATTACGAAGATATTTTTTTAATTTTAGTGTTAATTCTTTAACATTATCTCCGTTTGTTCCTAGAATAACTCCAGGTTTTGCTGTGTGAACTTTAACGATAACATGTTCTTTTTGATCTCTTAAAATTTGTACATTTCCGATTTGATAATTTCTAACTAATTTGTCAAAGAAACGGTAGATTTTTTGGTCTTCAATTAATTGATCTGCGTATTTTGCTTTATCTGAATATCAGTTTGTATTGTGGTCTTTAGAAATTCCGTATCTAAAACCATTTGGATTAACTTTTTGTCCCATAAATTTCTCCTTAGTTTCTTTCGCTTACTTCAATGTAGAAGTGACTTGTTCTTTTTAAAATTGGAAATGCTCTACCTTTTGAATGCGGTTGATAACGTTTTAATGTTGGTCCTTCATTTACTAGAATTTTTGAAATATATAATTTTTGTCCATCTAATCCATGGTTGTTTGTTGCATTAGCGATTGCACTTTTTAATAATTTTAAAATTATTTTTGTTGCTTTTTTGTTTGTTGTTTGTAATATAGAAATTGCTTCTTGAGTATTTTTGTTACGGATAAGGTCAGCTACTAATCTTGCTTTGTAAGCAGAAATTCTTTGAACTTTTACACTTGCTTTTGCGCTATTCATTATTTCTTCTTCCCTTTATCTGCACCATGTCCTGTATATGTACGGGTTGGTGAGAATTCTCCTAATCTGTGTCCTACCATATCGTTTGTAACAAATACATCATTAAAAATTTTACCATTGTGTACTTGGAATGTTAGTCCAATGAAATCTGGGAAAATTGTTGAACGACGACTTCAAGTTTTAATTGGTTTTTTAGGTGCTTTACCATCTAAAATAGCTTGAACTTTTTTCATTAAATGTTCATCTACAAATGGACCTTTTTTAAGTGATCTAGCCATTATTTATTCGCCTTTCTTCTTCTGATAATTAATTTATTTGATGATTTCTTAGTTGAACGTGTTTTAACTCCAAGAGCTTTTTTACCTCATGGTGTAAGTGGTGATTTACGTCCGATTGGTTGACGTCCTTCCCCTCCTCCATGTGGGTGATCGTTAGGGTTCATTGCTGACCCACGAACTGTTGGTCTAATTCCTAAGTGACGATTACGTCCAGCTTTTCCTATATTAACTAATGAGTGTTCTTCATTTCCTACAATACCAATTGTTGCTCTACATTCTGCTAATACTTTTCTTACTTCTCCACTTTTTAGTCTTAAAATTACATATCTTCCGTTTTCTTCTTTACCTAAAACTTGTGCACTTGTTCCTGCACTACGTGCAATAATTCCACCTTGTTTTGGTTGTAATTCTATATTGTGAACAAATGTTCCATCAGGAATGTTTTTTAATGCTAAAGAGTTACCTACTTTAATATCAACATTTTCTCCTGAAACAACAACATTACCTACATTTAATCCTTTTGGTGATAAAATGTAACGTTTTTCTCCATCTTTATATACTAATAATGAAATATTAGCACTACGGTTTGGATCATATTCTATTGTTTTTACAACAGCTTCGATGTTATCTTTATTACGTTTAAAATCAATTAAACGATATTTTCTTTTGTTTCCACCTCCATGGTGACGAGTGGTAATAATACCACTATGATTTCTACCAGCATGTTTTTTTAGTGGTACTAGTAGTGATTTTTCTGGTTTATGCCCACTTAAATTATTTTTATAATCTAAGCTTGACATATTACGTCTACCATTAGAAGTTGGCTTATAATGTTTTATAGCCATTATTACTCCTTGTACTTAAAAATATTGTTTTCTTTTAAGTTATATTAATTTTTATTAATTCTAATGTAACTAAAATAATTATTTATTGTCTTTTTCTTCAGTTACTTTTTTAATTTTAGCAGCAGCTTTTTTTTCTGCTTCTGATAATTCTTTTGTAGTTTCTTCTTTTGAAGCATTTACTTCTTTTTTATTTTCTTCTTCATTTGGGAAGAATGAAATACTATTTCCATCAACTAAATATACTAATGCTTTTTTATAAGCTTTTGTAAATCCTTGGAAACGACCAATTCTTTTTGGTTTTTTAGAAACTTTTATAATGTTTACTTTTTCAACTTTTACATTGAAAATAAATTCAACTGCTTTTCTTACTTCAACTTTATTTGTTCTTCTATCAACTGCAAATGTATAAACATTTTGTTCGTGCATTTGTTGATATGTTTTTTCAGTTAATACTGGATACTTAATAACTTCATTAATATTCATTATTTAACCAAACTTTCTAAGATTTTTAAATCTGTTTCACTAATTAATAAGCAATCTGTTGCTAATAATTCTTCAACTGATAAACTTGTTACTTTTAATGTTTTTACATTTTCTAAGTTTCTTGCACTTAAGAATACGTTTAAATCACTTGTTACAATTAAAACTTTATTATTATCTAATTTTAATTCTTTTAATTGTTGAGCTAATGTTGAAGTAGAAGGTTTTGCAAGTTTGAATTCATATTCAAATACTTGCTCAGCTTTTGCCAATTGACTTAGCGCACTTCTAATTGCTAAGCTTCTTACTTTTTTGTTAACTTTTAAAGAATAGTTTTTAGCAGTTGTTGGTCCAAAAGCTCTTCCTCCACCTACGAAGATTGGTGAACGTAATGAACCCGCTCTTGCTCTACCTGTTCCTTTTTGTTGTCATGGTTTTTTACCAGTTCCAGAAACTTGTCCTCTGTTTTTTACAGCGTGAGTTGAAAATCTACGACTTGCTCTATCACTTAATACAGTATCAAATATTGCTTGAGTGTGAACTGTTTCTAATCCAAATAATCTATCATTTAATATTTCTTTATTAAATTTTAAAGTTTTTGTTTCAACTGGTGTATTGGTTTTTTTAACAGCTACTGGAGTTTTTTTAACTTCAGTTGTTTTTTTAGTTGTACTTTTTGTTGTTGTAGTTTTTTTAGATGTTGTTGGTTTTTTAGTTGAAGAAGTAGTTTTAGTTGTTTTTTTAACAGTTTTTTTGGTTTCTTTAGTTTCTGCCATGATTAATTTTCTCCTTCTTCATTATTTTGTGCTTCAGCAGCTTTTTCTTCAGCTTCTTTTAATAATTGTTTCATTTCATTGATTGACATAGTTGTTGCAAGTTCAACACCATATTTTTTAGCTTGTTCAAATAGTTCATTTTTTTCTAAAGCTATTTTTAAATCAACTAATGTAATAGCTTCTTTAGCAGGTAACCCTTTAACGTTTTGTTTAATAGTTACAAAAGCTTTTTTAGGTCCAGGTATTGAACCTTTAACAATTAATAAGTTATTTTCAACATCAACATAAACAACTTCTAAGTTTTGAATTGTAGATTTAACAGCTCCTAAATGTCCTGGCATTGTCATACCTTTAACAACTTTATTCCCTGAAATATCCCCAATTGAACCTGTTTGACGAACTGGTTTAGATCCTCCACCACCACCATGTGATTTAGGTCCTATTTTTTGGTTGTGACGTTTAATAGTTCCAGCAAAACCTTTTCCTTTTGAAGTTGAAGTAACATCAACAATTTCTCCAGCTTCAAAAAGAGATGCGTCAATTGTTTGACCTAATTCATAACCTGTCATGTTACGAATTTCTTTTACGAAGCGCTTAGGTGTTGTGTTAGCTTGCTTGAATCTATTGATTTCAGGTTTTTTAATTCTTGATTGTTTTTTATCTTCTACAGCGATTTGAGTTGCAACATAACCATCATGATCAGCTGTAAGAACTTTAGTAACAACATTTGGTTTAACTTCAATTACTGTAACTGGAATTTGTTCACCCATGTTTGTGAATAATTGAGTCATTCCAACTTTTCTTCCTAAGATTCCTTTCATAATTTATCCTTTCGTTTTTTTTATAACTAAATATAGATTTTTATATATAAAAATAAAAAAATATAACTGTTTTTATTTAACAGTATTTATTGTAATTTGAACACCTGCAGGTAATTCAATACGTTTAAATTGATCTAGTAATTTTTCAGAAACGTTATCAATAATAATTAAACGTTTATGAGTTCTAGATTCAAATTGTTCACGAGATTTTTTATTAACGTGCACTGAACGTAGAATTGTGATAATTTCTCTTTTTGTAGGTAATGGAATAGGTCCACTAACTACTGCATCTTTATCAGTATTAGCTAAAGTTACAATTTTAACAGAAGCATTATCCACTAATGCATGTTCAAATGATTTTAGTTTAATATTTAATTTCATAATTTGTTCTCCTTGTCCATATTTTTGGATCAGATTCAACATAAATTGATTAATACACGAGAGAACAACTAAGCTCGGTGTATCATAACCTTATGTATCATAATCTAATAGTTGCTTTAATATTATAACAAAAAAATAAAAAAAATCAGTTTTTTTATCATTGTTTTTTAATAAGAAAAACTGAAAATTAAACTGATAATTATGAAAAGAATTAAACTAAATCATGTTAATATTTTGAAATGAAATTGACCATTTTTTCAATTTATATAATGATAAGTTGTACAAGCAAAAGTTGTTAAAATGCTGCTTATTGTTCAATAAGAAATAAATATACTAGATTGAAAATAATTTTTATCAGATAAATATTTCAAAAAAATAATAAGAATACTAAATAAAAAAATTATAGAAACATACAAAAAAAGAAATTGGAGAAATTTAATAATTTTATTTTTTAAATAATTCTGTTTAGTATTTATCCTTATTTGTTTCATAATTAAAATTATATCAAATTATTATGTTCTTATGTTTTTTTATAAAAAAGCAATAAAAAAACCACATAAGTGGCTAGATCTCTGAAAACTGAATAGAAAACTTGTACATTTACCAACATAAAATATAAACTATTAAACCATTGAATTTATTAGTACTGGTCAGCTGAATGTATTACTACACTTACACCTCCAGCCTATCAACCTCA
>NZ_JAHMHI010000002.1 GCF_018914005.1 Mycoplasma zalophi | reverse complement strand
CAAGCTACTCGTTCGACATGCATGTATTAGGCACACAGCCAGCGTTCATCCTGAGCCAGGATCAAACTCTTAATAATAAATTGAATTGACGATTTATGGTATTTATATCCAGTTTTCAAAGAACTATTTTACATAATTTGCAAATAAAATTATACTACAATAATTCAAAATTTTTTAAAAAAAATAATTTTTTTGTAAATTATTTGTGGATCAATTACTTGCTAATTAATCATATCATATTTTATATTTAATTTTTAAAAAAAATAATTTTTTTAAATTGTTGTCTTGGATTTTTTAAGTAATATATAGAAATTTACTTGCCCTATAATCATATCATAAATAAATTAAAAGCAAGTAAAATTACTTGCCTTTTTTTATATATTTTTTTTATATATATTATTTTGTTCTTCAGTTAAAGAATAATTGTTTTCTTTGTAGTGATTTCAGATTTTTAAAACTAGCTTTTTATAACCTTCATCAAAATTTAAAAATACTAATTTACGGTACTCTTGTATACCTTCTCAAGCTCTGCCGGCACATATTTTGTCAGCTACATAAACTATCTTAGATAATGTAGGCATAGAGTAATTTAATGTAGTGTGATATTCAATTGCTTTTAATATTTGAGAATTTTTTATTAGTAAAACATTTTTTAAATATAAATACCCTGTTTTTTGATGAAGTTGATGATCTTCTATTTTTTTTTCATCAATATTATATCTTTTTAGAAAATTACGATGTTGATCAATAGTTCATTCTTTTGTAATATCATGAAGTAATCCTGCATAATATGCTACTTTTTTAGAATAATTTAAATGATCTGCTAATTTTAAAGCAAAATCTGCTGCTTGTTTTGAATGTTTATATCTATTAACTGATAATGTATTTCTTAAAATATCTTCTAAATATAAATAATTGTTTGCTATATAATTTTGAACTTCTTTTGTAACCATAGATATATTACCTTGCCTATATGTAGTAGAAGAAAAATTATATAAAGTATTATTCATCATTTTTATATTATATTTTTTTAAATTTATTTTATTTATATTATTAGAACGACGATAACAAACTAATTGCGCAAAATTCTTAAATTCATCAATGTTTTTTCATTTATTGATTGAATTTAAATTATCTGAGCCAAATAAAAAGAATAATTCATCATTAGGAAATTTATTTTTAAAGTATTTTAAAGTTTCGATTGTATATGAAGGACCTTTTTTGTTGATTTCAAACGCACTAACTTCCATCTTATCTTCTAAAATAAGATTTATCATGTTAAATCTATGGTTACAATCAACAGATTTTTGTTTTGTTTTAAAAGGATTAATATAAGCTGGAATAAAAATTAATTTATCTAGACTTAAATTTTCAATTGCATGTTTAGCAATTTTAATATGTCCTTTTGTTATTGGATCAAAAGTTCCACCATATAAACCTATCTTCATATTTCCTCACTTATATTTTTATTTTATTTTTTGCAACATTTTTATAAGTTTCATTTACAAATTTTGTATTACTAATTTTAGATTTATCTTTATTTTGTAAATCTTTTGCTATTTGCAGAACTTTCTTATTAAACATATAATTAATATTGTTGACTATTTCTTTAGGAGTTTGCTCTTTTCTTTTTTGAAAAAGATCTAAACTCATATCACCATATGATTTTAATTGTGCTACAGTTACTCCAACTCCCCGAAGTGGATTTTCATTTCAATGTTCCCAAAACAAACTACTTATTTGTTTATAAATATCTTCAAAATCAAAAATATTATCATGAATGTTTTGTTGAAAAGAAATTCATGTTCCATCTATTTGTCGTAATGATAATTTTACAATAGAACCAAAATTATTATTTGATTTTAATCTCTCAGCAACTTTAAAAGATAAATAACGCAATTGTCTTAAAATATCTTCTGCAATAAATAAATTATCCATTTCAAAGGTTAAACTATTGCCAATAGATTTAACAGTTGTCATGATTTTTTCTTTTTTTACTACGTCATTACCTGAAATTTGCTGTTTAAGAGATCAAAAATTATTTCCTAAATGTTTTTTTAAAATATTAAAATTATCATAATTTACAAAATCTTCAATAGTATTAATACCTTCACTTATTAATTTTTGAGTATTGTGTTTTCCAATTCCAAAAAAATCATTAATAGGTAATTTGTAAAAATGTTTTTTTATATCTTCTTTTTTAGTAATTAATATACCATGAGGTTTTGCTAAGTTAGTTGACATTTTTGCAAGAAATTTATTGTAACTTATCCCAATTGAACACGGTATTTTAAATACTTTTTTAATTTGTTCTTGAATTTTTTTAGCTTCGTTATAAGCATCTTCAAAATTTTTAACTTTTAAACTCATATCGATATAGCATTCATCTATACTATATATTTCTAAATCTTTTGTTACATTATTATATATATAATCAAAAATTCGATTACTAATTAAGTTATAAAATGGTAAATTAGGTTTTACAAGAATAATATTAGGTATCAAAGTTTTTAATTGATAAACAGGCATACCAACTTTTGCTCCTAATTTTTTTGCCTCATAACTTAAAGCGGATGCAATTGATCTTTTTGTATCTTTTGCTATGGCAACAGGAGCATTTCTTAATTCTTCTTTTACTATCCTTTCACAACTTACAAAAAATGAATCCATGTCGATATGAAAAATAATTTGCTTATTCAATATTTAGAGCTTTTTTAAATGATCTAGAAATAATAGTTGCACATTCAACACGATTCATATGAACTCTTACATTTTCAAAAATAATTAAATCTCCTAATATATCGGGATTATTAATTTTTGAATTGAAAATCATATTTTCATATTCATTAATTATTAATTTAATTTCATTGATAGTTTTATTTTTTAAAATATCGATCATAATATCGCTTGCAGCCATAAAAATTGAACAACCGATACCATTAAAAGTTGCATTTTTTAAAATGTTGTTTTCAACTTCTACATTTAAAACCAAATTATCAGCGCACCCTGTATTAGAATGATCTAAAATGCTTTTTGCATCTTTATATTCCGAAAAATTGTTTGGTTTTTCATAATGTGAATAAATTATTTCTCTTTTTTCTAAATTACTATAAGTAGTCAAGAAAATCACCCCCTGTTTTTAATTTATCAATTAATTTATTAACATCTGATTCATCATTATAAAATCCTAATGAAACTCTTACATAAGTGCCTTTTACTTCGCTTATATTTTCCATAAATCATGCACAAAAAGTTCCACTTCTTACATAAATTGAATTATTACCCAAATAACTTGCAACATCTTGACTTGCTACATTTTTTACATTAAACAAGCAAATTACATCACCTGGTTTAGAATATAAAACAATATTTTCAAGTTCTTTTAATTTATTATGTAAATAATAAGAAATTTCAGTAACTTTTTTATTTATATTATCAAGTCCGATTTCATTTACAAAATCAAGCGCTGAATTTAATTGAAATATTCCTGCAAAATTTTGTGTACCTGCTTCAAAAGCAAGTGGTGATAATACATCTGTGTAATTTAGATATTTTGAAGCTCCACCACCAAATTTTTTAGGTCTTAATTTATTATAAAGTCGTTTTGAAAAAATCATAGAACCCAATCCTGTAGGACCATAAAATTTATTAGCCGACATAATTATTGCATCACAATTTTTTATTGTAACTTTTTTATATGCAATTGCTTGAGCAGCATCATTTATTAAAAACACTTCATTTTCTTTACACAATTTATAAATTTCATCTAAATCATACTTAACATTAAAATTATTTGTAATTTGACTTAAACAAATAATTTTTGTTTTTGGATTAATCATATTTAATAATTCAATTTGATCTGAAAAATATTTGTAAGTAACATTTTTATTTTGTAAATAGTAAAAGAAAGGGAGAACATTAGAAGCGTGGTTAAATAAAGAAAATAATATTTCGTCGCCATCTTCAACTATATCAGCTACCATCATAGCTATTTGATTTAAGCTCTCTGTTGAACCTGATGTAAAAATAACATTTTTTTCATCAGCATCAACTAATGAAGCTAATTTTTGTCTTGTTTGTGTTATAAATGCGCTTGTTTTTAATCCTAATTTAGAATCTTTTGTTCTGGTTGATATTGAATATTTGGTATAAAAATCATTTCCCGCTTCACAAACTAAATCCGGTTTTAATGCTAATGCACCATTATCAAAGTAAACTAAATCTGGATTATTTACTAACATTGGAAAACGATTCTTATAATTCATATTTTCACCTTTCATTATATTTTTGTAAATAGTGCAAGATATTCAATATTTTTTGATTTATTTCCTGCAATTGGACTTTTTTCTATATTGTTAAATTGAAATTGGTTTTCTAATGCAAAACCTTTAACTTTTTCAATTAAATAAGGATGATATTGTTCATCAACATATCCACCTGCTTCAACATATTTTGAAGAAGCTTCAAATTGTGGTTTGATTAAAACTACTATTTGCTTTTGTGGATTTAATAAATTTTTTGCAACACTAAAAACATATTTTAAACTAATAAAACTAACATCACAAGTTATTAAATCTAATTCTTCATTAAAATAACTAAGATTTAAATCTTTTACATTAGTCTTTTCATAATTTACTACTTTTTCATTATTAATTAGTGAATTATGTAATTGGGCTTTTCCTACATCTACTGCATAAACTTTTTTTGCATTGTGTTTTAATAAAACATCAACAAATCCACCAGTACTTGCACCAATATCTAAACACACAAAATCTTTTGGATTAATTTTAAATTCTTTAATTGCTTTTAAAAGTTTATAAGATCCTCTTGATACATATTCCTTTTGATTTATTATTTCAATTTTAGAATCTTCTGAAAATTTCAAGGAAGGTAAAAATATTTTGTCACTATTTACTAAAATATTTCCGCTTCTTATTTGCATTTCAGCTTCTAAAATTGTAAATTCAAATTTTTCACTTACAATAATATCTAATCTTTTCTTGACTATTTTACTCATTTTAATATTTGCTTTACATAAAAATTAAAGTTACTACTTGCTTTTTCTAAACTTTCAGAAAATTCGTTAAAAAGTCTACGTTTTTCTTCGTTCATAGTGGTTTCACCACCAATAATAAAAATGTTAGGAACTTTATGTTTTTTATCATAAAAGTAAGTTGAAGTTTGAAAAATATAATAAAGGAATTTTGCAAAACTTTCTCATTTGCAATTTATAAATTGTTCATTAAAAGTAGATTTGTTGTCCATAAAAATATCAACATACATATCTTTTAAAAAGTTTTTTTCTAACAATTCATATTCAATTTTTATTAATTCATTTAAAGAAACTGAACTTTCAAAAAGCAAAAATATTTTTGAAACTAAAAATTGCATTTGTTTATGTTTAAAACGTGATATATATTTTAATGACTTTGGATTTGTATATAGTAATAATTTAAGTTTTCTGATGTTATTGTTAATTTTTTTAATGTTTTCTTGTGTCATATTATTTTTTAAATTTATCTAAAATACTATTAACAAATTTATATGTATTACCTGGACTATATATTTTTGTAATGTTTATCATTTCATTGATAACCAAGGCAGGATCATTAAAACTCATTTCAAAAACTCCATAAATTAAAATTGCTCTTACTAATGGTTCAATTTGTTCTCATAATCGATCATTTGTGGCTAATTGCAATAAATTTTTAATTTTTGGTAAAGTATTTTTTAATTTTTCTATTGTTTCTACTTTATTTTCATTGATAGTAAGATCATTAAAAATTTTTTCAGTATTTATATCAATTTTAAAAAGTTCACATTGATATAAAACTGTTATATATTCCATTCTTTTTTGCATCCTATCATATGAAAAATTAACGGTTTTTTTAATTTTATTAATCGAGTTCATAAAGTATAAAGTCCTTATTCTATAATATTTATTAATTTTATTTCTTGTTTATTTTTATCTTTTGTCAATTTAAAATAAATAGCATTAATGTGACATGAATTTGGAGAAATTTGGAATTTTGCTCTTGATCCATAACGCATTTTTTCATAAACCTCTTTGTAATTTGCACCAATTGCTGAATTATGAGGTCCACACATTCCAACATCAGTACAATAGTAAGTTCCATTAGGTAAAATTCTTGCATCGTTTGTTTGAACGTGGGTATGAGTTCCTAAAACAGCTGATACTTTTCCATCACAATAAAGAGAAAAAACATTTTTTTCGCTTGTTGTTTCACCATGAAAATCAATAATTACAAAATCAGGGTGATGATCATTTAAAATTTCATCTATTTTTGCAAAAAAATCATCTGCAGATTCTTCATTTCAAGGATTCAATAAAATATTAAATTGAATACCCATAATAGATACAATTCCTATAGTAAAATTTTTTACCTTAAATTCACGATATCCGCTTCCTGGATATGTATTTTTTATATTTGCGGGTCTTATTATATCATCATTATCAATAATATATTTAATTGATTCTTCTGCTCAAACGTGATTCCCTAAAGTAAATGCATTAATTCCAATGTCTTTTAGTTTTTGATATTCTTCAGGTCTAAAACCTTTTCTTCCAGAAACATTTTCTGCTTGTGCTATCAAAAAATCAGGATTATATTTCGCTTTTATTTCATCCATATATTTTTTGACTACATTGATACCTGGATCTCCAAAAATATCTCCGAAAAATACTACATTAATTTCTTCATCACTATTTTTTTCATACATAATAATATGATTATAATTTAAAATTATAATAATATTTCATAATAAGATATTTTATTTATTCACTTGATATTTTTTCAATCACTAATTCAGTAATTTCTTTTAAAATATCTTCATTTTGTGCAAGATAAATTTTTAAATTAGATTTTCCTTGTGCAATATTTTGTTCATTATATGAATATCAAGAACCTTTTTTAACTAAGATTTGATATTTTTCTGCTAAATCAATAATTTCACCGGTTTTATCTATTCCTTTTGAAAAAATTATTTCCACATTAGCAGTCTTAAATGGTGCTGAAAGTTTATTTTTTACTATTTTAATTTTAATAGTATTTCCACTTATTTCATTGTTATCAGTTATATTACTTGCTTTTCTTACTTCTGCTCTTATTGATGAGTAGAATTTTAAAGCTTTTCCTCCTGGTGTTGTTTCTGGATTCCCAAAAATAACACCCACTTTTTCTCTTATTTGGTTAATAAAAATTACACTAGTTTCATTTTTTGCTAAACTTGCTGTAATTTTTCTTAATGCTTTTGACATTAATCTTGCCTGACCTCCAATAGTTTGGTCACGCATTTCGCCAGAAAGTTCTGCTTCAGTTACTAATGCAGCAACAGAGTCAACAACAATTAAGTCAATATTTCCTGATTTTGCTAAAATGTCAACAATTTCAAGAGCTTGTTCTCCACTATCAGGCTGTGAAAGAATTAATTCATCGATTTTTACTCCCAAGTTACGTGCATAAATTGGATCTATAGAATGTTCTGCATCAATAAATGCAGCAATTCCACCTTCTTTTTGAACCTCTGCAATTGCATGTAATGCTAAAGTAGTTTTTCCACTACTTTCTGGTCCATATATTTCTATGATTCTACCTTTAGGTCATCCATTTATTCCTAAAGCTTTATTGATTGTAAGTGAACCAGTTGAAAATGTTTTGCAACTTAAATTAGGTTTTTGTCCTAAATACATAATTGATTCTTTACCGAATTTTTTTTCTATTTCTTTTAAAATAGATTCAATTTGTGTTTTTTCCATTTTGTCCTCCACTTATAATAAGTAAAAAATCAACAAAAAATAAAAAAAATTATTTTAATAATTACAATTTTATATAGTAATTATACATTGTTTTTTTCTGTGGGTTAGGAAGGAAATAATGAAAAAAAACGAAATTTTATTTTATAAATACTTTGAAAATTGAATATCAATATATAAAAAAGGATCGATTAGAAATATAACGTATTCAAAATACAAATTAACACTAGATTGACTTATTAAATTGGTTCCAGATTTGCGAGTGTGTGATATTGATAGAATTACTTATCAAAAAATATTAAATGATTATGCAGTTTATCATGAAAAGCAAACGACTTTGGATTTTCATCACCATTTAAAAAGTTGTATTTTGGATGCTTTTGATGATGGATTAATTTTAGTAAATCCCACAAGAAAAGCAGTCATTAAAGGAAAATTTCCTAGGGATAAAAAAACAAAATTTTTAAGTCAATTTGAATTACAATTACTTTTAAAAGAATTAAAATTAGAAGATAAATTAAACTTTGATTGATTAATTTTTTTAGTTGCAAAAACCGGAATGCGTTTTTCAGAAGCATTAGGAATTACTCCAAAAGATTTTGATTTTACAAGACAAACTTTAAGTGTAAATAAAACCTGAGATTACAAAGAAAATACCGGATTTGCACTAACTAAAAACAAAACTTCAAATAGAAAAATACAATTAGATTGATTAACTAGTTCAAAATTTGCATTTTTAATTAAAGATCTTGAAGTAGATAAACCAATTTTTGTTTTTAAAGAACGTATTTTTAATTCAACTATTAATGATAGATTAGAACGTTGTTGTAAAAAAGCAAATATTCCAATAATTTCTATTCACGGTTTACGTCATACACATGCATCTATTTTGTTATATGCTGGGGTATCTATTGCATCAGTTGCAAAACGTTTAGGACATGCAAGTATGAATACAACTGAAAAAATTTATCTTCACATTATAAATGAGCTTGAAAATAAAGATATAGATCTTGTAATGAGATCTATATCCAATTTATTTTAATATTACATAACCCACAAAACAACAATTATTGTTGTTTATTATTTATCTTTTTTTCAAAAAAGTATCTTATACATTTTATTTTTGCTGAGTTAGATTTTTCTATATCTTTTATATCAGGGAATTCAACTTTACAGAATTTCACTAAATTATCAATATGTTCTTTATCTTTAATTAATCGAAAAATGTATTTATATTTTAAAATCTGTTTTTGACTTAAATCCATATCTTTATAGTCTTGAAAATCCTCTGCACTAATTCCTGTTAATTCTAAAAAATAATTTATATCATTTTCGCGTTTTTTATTTTTATATTTATCAATATATATAGAAATTTCTTCAAAAATATTACTAAAAAATATATTGTAATTCTCAATTACATAAATATTATCATTAATTTCTTTTATTAACTCTTTTATAATCATCTGGTCATTATATTCATATCATTTTTGGTTTTTTTCTAAAATATCAATTATTTTATCTTTTGTCAAAGGTTTTTTTAAATTTTCCAAAAAGTTTTCATCCACTTTCATATTAAAGTTTGAATCAATATTGTTTGAATTATTTTCAAAAATTTCAAAATTTATTATACTTCTTTCATCTATTTTGTTAGGATCTGAAGTTTGTTTTATTAAATTAACTAAATCTCGATATCTTTTCTTTAAAATATCAAACCATGTAGTCTTTTCGATTTTTTCAGAAATTACAGGGCATTGATGGAAATTTTCTCTTTCAATTTGATCTAAATAATATCATTTTTTTCTATAGTTAAAAAGATTATTAAATGACTCTAAAAATTTTGTAATATTATCTTTTGTTTTTTGATCTAAATTTTGATATTCTGTTTCCATAGTATTAGTTGGAATTTTGCCATAATCTTCAGGAATATTCAGTTTTTGACGAATATTTTCAAGGTTATTATATTCTTGTAAAATTTTAGCAAAAAGTTTTTTAGGTTTGTATTCTTCAATAAAACCATTAAATTGATCTGGTGTAACATTTGCATACATTCTTAAAGCCATTTCTAAGTTATTTTTCATTTGAATTGGTTTTTTAAAGAAATGAACTTTTCCATAATTTTTATTTGGATAAATTCTATTTGTTCTTGAAATAGCTTGAATTATTGAGTATTTTTGACTTATTTCTTTATCAAAATAAATGGTGTTTACAAATTTAGAATCGTATCCTGTTAATAATTGATCAACAACAATTAATAAATCTAATTTTTGTTCTGAATTTCCTTTATCTTTTATTGTTTTGGTGATATTTTCTTCTTTTATATCTTGTGCTAGTCTTTTTTCAATATCTGTTTTAAATGTACCATCTCTTAAATGATCGCGAGCATTATAAGCGGTGTTGAAATCTTTATTATATTTATCTAAAAGTTCATTTAAAAATCGCGTGCGTTCTTCAAAATTAGCAGAATCAGAAGAAAGTGAAAAATCAAATAAAACTGATACTTTTATTTTATTTTCACTTTTTGATTTTGCAAGATCTTGTTGAAACTGTTTGTAGTATCAAATAGCTTCTTCGATGCTTGATGTTGCAAAAATACCACTTCATATTCTGGTTTTATTATCTTGTCTATCAGCAATTATTTCTTCTACTATTCATTTTTTATAATTATCACTTTCGAAATAACCAAGTGACTCTAATTTGTTTTCTAATTTTTGTTTTAAATCATTATTTTGTTCATTTTCTTCTAATAAACTTAAAAATGTTTGTCTTGCATTATCAAAATCATTTCTTGAAAAAATACTATTTCAAGAAGCTTGAACATATGTTTTATAAAATTGTGTTTTATCTCTTAAAAAACACTGAAATTTTTCAATATTATCTTGATGTTCCAGTGCTTTTGATTTCATTGAGTCTAAAACTCCATAAAATTCTAATAATTCTTTTCGATAATCTAATTTAATAGTAAAAGGTAAAACTTTTTTGTCACGAATTCCTTCTTGCATTGTATATTTATGAATTTCTTCACCAAAAATTTGTTGAGTTAAAGTTTTTTGTGATTCTTCATCTTCTTCATATAAAATTGGTGTACCTGTAAAACCAATAACCATGGCATTTTTGAAATTTTGTTTGAATTGGATAAATCATTCTCCATCTGTTGAGCGGTGTGCTTCATCAAATACAAATATAAATTTTTCAGTTTCAGCTTGGATAGTTTTTATTTCATGAATCAATTGAATTGAAGTTATTATTATTTCAGCATCTGGTTTTGATTCTAATTTTCTTTTTAATAATTTTGAATTATCAGGTTGTGAAATTTTTATTATATATTTATCTTCTGAACTATCATCATTTGCATATTTTTGAAATTGAAATTTTGTTTGTTGATTTAGTGATCTTCTGTCAACTACATGAACTACTCTACGATCTGGGTATTTTCTTTTTAATAATTGAGCAAGTTTAAAACTAGTAAAGGTTTTCCCTGAACCTGTTGTATGTCAAACATAACCAATTTTATTTAATTGGTGTTCTTTTTGGCTTTCAATTACTTCTTCAACGTTTTTTAATGCTGCTTCAATAGCGTGAACTTGATAACTTCTTAAAACCATTAATTGGTCATTATTTATGTTTGCTGCTGTGTATCTTGCAATTAAATGATGAGTAAGAGGAATTTGAAAAAATGTTTTCACTACTTGTTCATAGCCATGGATTTTTGAATTATCTTTATTTGTTCAATTAAATCATTCGCTTGGTTTTGAACTTATATTTTGTGGATCTGTTTGATTTGGTGTGTAAATCATTTCATTTTCAGACATTGCAACTAAAATTTGTACAAATTTATACATTACTTGATGCTTAGCATCATCATAAATTTTTCTTTTAAATAATTCTTCACTGTAATTTTTTAATTGATTTACAGCTTTTTGAATATTAGATCTTTCTTTTTTTAATTCAATGTTATAAATTGGTAAACCATTAATTAGGAGTAAAATATCAGTTCTTAATTCGCTTTTTAATTTATTATCTGTTTGGAATGTTGTTTCAGTTGCTATTTGATAAATTGCATCAGGATTATCAAAATGAGCTTCAAATTCTTTACCTTTAAATAATTTTAAGTAAATAGGCTTTTTATTTTGAAAATAATCATAAGCCGGTAAAGTACCGATTTGTAAAAGATCGTGAATTTCAGTAACTGTTTGTTTTGCTAATTGACCTAAAATAATCTCGATATGACTTATATTTAATCTTTTATCTTTTAAAATATCTTTGTTAATAATATTCAGTATGTCACATCAATTTCGCTTTAAATCTTCATTATATGCGTTTTTTATAACCTTTGGTATCGCATTATTATTTTGTGATTCTTTATTATCTCTATAATGTATTTTTAAAAGTTCAACAATTCTATTTTGTAATTCGTATTCTGATTCCATTATTTTCCTAAATTTGATAAAATTTTATACATTTCAAAAAAACTTGTTGGATCTAAAGATGCATTACCAACTAAGAATCCTTTAATTTGTTTGATTTCAAGCAAATGTAAAATATTTGAAGGTTTAGCAGAACCTCCATACATAAAAGTTGTATGAGGTAATTTTTTTTCTAAAAAATCATATATTTCTTTTAAATGTTCATTTGAAGACACCAATCCAGTTCCAATTGATCAAATTGGTTCATAACTAATTATGATTTTTTCTGGATTTTGAATATCTTTTAATGCTTCTTCTATTTGATAAGTTAATGATTCAATTGTTTTATTTTCTTGATATTCTTCTTTTGTTTCACCAATACATAAGATAACATTTAAATCATTTTTAAGTGCATTTTTAATTCTTGTGTTAATTAAAGATGGGTTATCTTGAAAATGTATTCTACGTTCTGAGTGACCTAATATTGTAAAATCTACCGATAAATCTTTTACTTGAGTTGCAGATACTTCGCCAGTATATGCTCCTTTTTCATAAATTGAAATATTTTGTGATCCTAACTTTAATTCATTTAAATCCATTACATTTTTTAAAGCTAAATTGCTTGGACTTACTGAAATACCAACATATATATTTGAATTTATATTTTCCTTACTTAATTCATTGAAATTTTTAACAAATTTTTGTTCTTCAGAAAATGTTAAATTCATTTTGTGGTTACCAATTAAATAATATTTATCCATTTTTTATCCTTTTTTATTAAATTTTAATTTAATTATAAATTAAAAATAAAATACTCACAAAAAATGCGAGTATTTTTGGGTTATATCATATAAGGTATTAATAATATTTGAATAAATATTGTTATGAAAATAAGTGTCCAGAAAATAAAACTTGATGATTTATATTCTGGTTTTCCATGGATTTTTGATTCTTTTTTAGGTTTTTGATTTTCTAATTTTTTTAATTCATGTTGTGACATATTACGTTTTTTTAACATCTCGTTTTGTTTTTTAAAATTAAAAGTATCAAAAACATTTTGTAAAATTTTTTTTAAACCTGACCCAAAACCTTTTCTAATCATTAAACTAAGTGCATTGATGCTAAAAATCATAACATTAGCAACAGTCAATGAATTAGAAATAGATTTTGTATTTTTAAATGTATGTCTTACATTGTTTTCATCAATTAAAATTGAGTCTTTTAGTCAGTAAGCAAGAGTTAAAAATACAAATATGTAAATTAAAATATTTATCACTAAAAAAGAAATAGTATATAAATTAAATCCCTTTATTATTCAAGTTTTTAATTTATTATAAAAATTTTTAAAATGGTTTTTCTTCATTATTTTTTTTGTTATTTAATTTAGTGTTTCTTGTTTTTCTAGCTTTTTCTAAATCTTCAAAACTTAATGCATCTTTTGTTTCAATTTTTAAAGTTTTTATTTCTTTTAAAACCTTTGTTCAATCATGTACTTGTTCATTAGTTCCGTATACATAATGTTCATCTTCAACTTGATATGTTTTTGGAATATTTGGGAATTTTTGTTGTTCAAGGTAGTCTAATTCAAAGCTAACGTTTTGGAATTTTTCATCAGCATTTGAAATTTTTGGAATAGCTTTGAACAAGTTTTTAGTATAAGGGTGAACAGGGGTGTCATAAATTGCTTCTGTTTTTCCGCTTTCTACTATTTTTCCAAGGTGCATAATTTGCACACGATCTGCAACATATTCAATCATACTTAAATCATGAGCGATGAAAATTAAACCAATGTTTTTTGATTTACATAAATCTTTTAATAAGTTAACAACTTGTGCTTGAATTGAAATATCTAAGCTAGCAATTGGTTCATCAGCTACAATAATTTTAGGTTCAGTAATTAAAGCTCTTGCAATAACAATTCTTTGTCTTTGTCCACCTGAAAATTCATGTGGGTAACGATATGCGAATTGTTTTAAAAGTCCTACTTGTTCTAAATTTTTATAAATTATAGTTTTATATAATAAATTTTTAACACGATAACGAATAAATACATTTGTATATAAAAATTCATATGCATTTAAAAGTCAAGGTGCTTTATTTTTAAGAATTTTACTTACAAAAGTTTCATTAATTCCTAAAAGTAAATCAATATCTGCAATATCTCTTAGTAAATATTTATATTCAATATCAAAAGTTTTTTGAGTTTCTAGTTTATTTGTAACTATTGTACTATAGTTTAAAATAGCGAATTTACGTTTGTTTTTTTCTTCTTTTTCAGTTAATTGTTCAATTGATTCTTCAGTGTAAAAACTACTTATTGGAGCTTTTTGAATGTAATTTAAAAATTCTTTATGTACTTCTTTGAATTTTGCAGATAAATTAGTAATTTTATCTCTTAAACCATAATAAGTAGTATTAACATCTTTAATTTGCACATCTAATTCATCAATTACAGTTTTATTTTTTTCAACATATTTTTTAACTTCTTGAGTTTGAATATCTTTTGCTTTTTGTAGATTTTGTTTAATTGTTTCTAACTCTTCATTAGTAATTAAAGGGTGGTGTTTTTCTTTTAAAATTAAATTTAATTCATTTATTTTTTTGTCGAATTTTACAAATTCATCTTTTATTTCCTGAATATTAGCTTTATTTTGTTCAATGTAATCATCATAATTAAAATTAAATGATTTTTCAATTGTGTGATTTATTTTTTTTGCTAATTGTTTTTGGTAAGGAAATTGCAATTCTTCATTATAAAAAGCTAAAATATATTGTTTTAAGTCATTTACAAATCTTTTTACTTCACTAAATCCTAAATATCTTAGTTGAATTCTGGTTTTTTGCAATAACTTCAGTGCTTTTTTGTTTAAAAGTTCTCTTTTTAGGTTATAAGCGTAATAATCTAAATCAGTTGCTAAAAGACGTGAATTTTTAATCAAATCTTTTTCGTTTTTAAATTCTTGATAAAAGTTTTTAAAAGTGTTTTGATTAATTGTTTTGTAATCTTTTATATCTTTTGTAAATTTTGATTCTTGTGCTTTTATTTTTTCTACTTCATAATATGCATCTAATTGTTGTTGAGAATATTTAACTTTTAAAAGTCCTTCATTTAATAATTTAGTTTGATTATTAACTTCAATTTCATCATATTCTAAAGTATTATCACGAAATTCTTTTTGTTTTTGGTAGTAGTATTCAATTAATTTAGTTGTATTTGAATACATCGCATTAATAACTTCACTTTCCATATTTTGTTTTTCTTCTAAATAAGCAAAATATGTGTTGAAATTATCTTCTAAATTAAGATTATTATCGAAATTAACATTATTTAATTCTTTTTCTCAATGTTCAACAAATTTTGTTGCAATTTTATTAAATTCATTTAAATTTTCTAATTCTAGGGTTTTTGTTTTTTTAGAAAATGTATATTTAAACATTTTTGTTACTTTATTTCAATCACTAAAAATGTCATGTAATTTTTCTTTCATTATTCCATTTACTACTAAAGGTTCTTTTAGTGTTGAATAAATAGTTTTTTGACCATTTAAAGAAGCATGTGGATCTTGGAAAATCATTTGCATGTTTCTTCTTAGGAATTTATTACGACGTTTAGAAATTTTCTTACCACTTATGATTCTTCCGTCTAGACGAACAAAACCATTATAGTTATCATAAAGTCTAAGTAATGATCTACCAATTGTTGTTTTTCCTGAACCTGATTCACCGATTAATCCAACAACTTCACCTTCGTGAACATTGAAACTAACACCGTTTACTGCTTTATTAATATGTCCATTATTTATAAAGTATTTCTTTAAATTATCTATTTCTAAAATAACTTTTTTATTATTATTGTTCATCTTTGTAAAATACCTTTCTAAATGATTCTAAACGTTTAACTAAATCTTCTCTTAAATGGACTTTTGGAGCATCAGGATGTAATAATCATGTTGCAGCTGAATGGGTTTTTGAAATTGGTATCAATGGGGGTTCTTTAATAAAATCAATTTCCATTGCGTATTCATTTCTAGGTGCAAAAGGATCTCCTAAACCTAAATTAGCCATATCTGGTGGTGTTCCCTTAATTGAAAATAATCTAGCTTCTCTATCTTCTGGAACTGCACTTATTAAAGCTCAGGTATAAGGGTGAGCTGGAACGGTAAAAATTTCTTCTTTAGTTCCTCTTTCAACAATTCTTCCTGCATACATAACATAAATGTAATCACAGAATTTAGCAACAACAGAAATATTATGACTAATTAAAATTATTGAAATTCCCATTGTGTTTCTAATGTTTTCAAATAATGCTAAAACAGATGCTTGAACTGTTGGATCTAATGCTGTTGTTGGTTCATCAGCAATAATGACTAATGGTTTAAGAGCAACTACCATGGTAATAACAACTCTTTGTTTCATCCCACCACTTAATGTGTGAGGGTACATGTAAAAAATTTCTTCTGCATTACGTAACCCGAATTGTTTTAAAAGACCAATTAAATATTCTTTTTTGTCTTTTAAAGAACGTTTTTTTCACTCTGGGTTATTATTAAGTGCATCTAATAATTGTTTTCCTATTTTTCTTGTTGGATTTAATGATGTTAAAGGATCTTGAGGAATATATCCAATTTTTGATCCTCTTATTTTTGTTCATTCTTTTTCTTTTTTAAATTTAGATAAATCAATATCATCAATAGACATTGTCTTAGAAGTTGTTAAAGTTCTTTCATTAACATTAATTAAAGCTTTTGAAGTAACAGACTTTCCAGAACCTGATTCACCTACTATACCTACTATTTGACCTTTTTTAATTTTAAGATCAATACCTCTTATTATGTGTAGTAATTGTTTTTTACCTAATTTAAAACTAACATGTAAATCTTCAACATCTAAAACAGTGTCTTTTGTGTCTTCAGTTTCAATTTTTTCTGTATAAATATTTAAATCATATTCTTGTTTATTTTTCATGATTTTCTCCTATTTTTTAGATGTTTTAATAACTTTAGGATCTAGAGCATCATGAACACCTAAAGCAATAAATTGTAGTGATAATGATAATGTTAGTAGTATTAATGAAGGTAATAATAAGATTCAAAAATTATCAGGTGCTTGAGGTGTTGCATCAAGTAGTAATTGTCCTAAGTTTGCAGTTTCTGCATTTTTATAAAATCCTAAAAACGCCAATGATGCAATTGAAAGAATAATTCCTGGAATTCTTTGTACGAAACTAGTTGCTATTTTACCTATTATTGCAGGTAATGCATGCGCAAATACTTGTCTTGATGTTGAAGAACCGATACTTTTTGCAGCGGTTATATATTCTTCATCTTTAACTGTAATTATAAACATACGAGTTCCTGAAACAGGTCATGCTCAACCAGTTATAACTAAAGCTGTTATTAATGCTGTATTTGAAACTCCCATAATTGAAACAAATAATAGTAATCATATTAATGATGGAGGAGCTAAAAATATTTCAATAACTCTCATGAAGATTGTATCAATTCATTTACCAACATGAAATCCTAAATAAGCTCCAATTGCTACTCCGATAAGTGTTTGTAAAGTTGCTACTATTAATGCTATTTTAATACTTTCAGCAGTAGCTGCTCAACTATTTGTTCAAATGTCATAACCATTAACATCTGTACCTAAAAGTGTATTAACTACTGGAAATGTTGAGCGTATTTGAGAAATTTCTGTAGCAGTGAAAACATGTGAAGGATCAGCTAATAATATATTTGAAACTTCAATTTTTAATAAATAAGCATCAAACATTATAAATGCATTGTAAGTTACTGGATAACTTTCTGATGCTGCTTGTAATTGTCCAACTTTAAAACTATCTAATAGAGGTTGAAAATAAGGTTGAAGATCTGCATGGTCTTTTACTAAATTTCTAATATCTAAAAATGTTTGAAAGATACGGTTATTTGGTTTTAATAATACTGATTTTGTTTGTAAATATTGTGGAGGTAATAAAGTAATAAACTCTTTATCTACTTTATTTATAGGTTTATTTGGTGTATATTGTGTTGTTAAAGGAATAATAATTGAACATAAAAGTAAAACTATAAATGTAATAAATGCTAAGGTAACATAAGGGTTTTTGAAAAATCTTTTTACAATTTCTACAAGCATTTTTTTAGGTTTACCAGCAATGTTTGAAGAATGTAATGAATCTGGATTGCTTACGTATTTAATTTTTTCTTGTAAATTTGTTCCCAGATTATAGCGATTATTAAATTCATTAGCTTGCATCTGCTTCTCCTTTATTTAATAAATTTTCTTGTAAAAATGATTTTTCTATTTTTTTTCTTTCAATGTATGCTTGTAGATATGCTAATCTGTTTTTTCCACTTGATGATGAATATTTAATACGTGGATCTAATATTGCATAACTTACGTCAGTAATTATTTCTGTTATAAGTGATAAAAATGTAAAGAATAAGGTACTAAACATAACAACATTTCTTTCACCTGATGGGAAGGCTTTTGCTATTATTTGTGAAGTTCCTGGAACATTTCAGTATACTTCAACGATAATAGATCCCGTTAATAAAACAACATAAGAAGGGAAAACGATACTAAAAATAGGAATAGAAATATTTCTAAAAACATATTTTCTAAAAATTTCTAAATTACTTAATCCTTTTGTTTTTGCAATTAGAACATAATTACTTGTTAAGACTGTTATAACTTGGTTACGTGTATAAGAAGTATAGCCAGCTAATGATCCTAATGTAACAACAAAAATAGGTGTTAAATATGACTTAATAACAACACTCATAGGTTGTCCATCGCCTGGTTTAAATACCGTTGAAGGAAGTCCAGAATTAATTGCAATGTTTATTGCGATAGGAGCAATGATAAATGAAGGTAATGCAATGAAAATTAATACAAAAATATTAATTCCACTATCTAATAATGTCCCTCTTTTATATCCTGCAAAAGTACCTAAAATTATTCCTGTTATTGCACTAACTATAAAAGCTGGTAATGATATCATAATTGAATATTTTAGTGGTTTGAAAAATAGTTGCGGCATTGTGGTTATTTCTGCTCCAAATGGGTTATTTTGTCCATTGAAAACAAAACCAAAATCACCACTTAAAAATTTACCAATATATGTAAAATATTGTGTTAAAACATTTTTATCTCATCCGTATTTTATTTCTTGATCTTTAACAAATTGTTCTATATTTGGAACTTTATTGTTAATTGCAAGTTCCCTAAATGGGTTTGTTGTACTAAAAGTTGCAATTAGCACATATGAAAATAGAGATATTATAAATAATGTAAGGATAGCAAAAGCTATCCTCTGTAAAATATATTTTGACATGGTTAATACCTATCTATTAAAGTTTTATTTTTCAATCTGCGTAATGTTCTATACCACTTTGTTGTAATGGAGATTCATAACCTTTTTGTAATAAGAAAGGTGCAAAATCTTCAGATGATATTGATTGATTTGAATCAAATTGTGCTGGTGATAAATAGTTTGATAATTCTACAGCAAGTTCAATTAAATCTTCATTTGTTTTATTTAATATGTAGTTTGTTCAAAACTGTCCTGAGAATGTTCCTGATGAAGTTTGAGCTCCTTCAGAATCAATTACTGTTGATGTTTGTATTTGGTATTTTAATAATAATTCAGGTAATTTAGTTATATCTACTTTTCCAAATGATATTTTCTTTTGAGCTAATCTTTCGTTTGCGTATGTTACTAATGCTTTAGCCGCATCTACCATTTGTGGGAATGAAGTTTGTAATTTAGTTTGTAAATCCTCTGATTGACCAATTGCAAATAATTGTGGAATTAAATTACCTTGTCATGAAAATCCATCAAATCCTGAACCTATTGTGTTAAGGTCGTATCCTCATCCATTGAAATCAGTTCCTGACCCTCACATTAATCTATAGAATTCTTGAGCATTTGTTGGTGTTTGTAATTCAGTATCAATACGAGAATCTAAAGCTTTAACAACTTCAATTGCATTTCTTGTTGATTGTAAGTAAGCATTTGAAGGGTTTAAATATGGATAGAAGTAAGTGAATTTAACTTTTTGATCTCCAAAATCTGGGTTTTGTTTATATAATTCATCTAATAATTTTTTCATTTGAGCTTTTATTTGTTCAAAACCAGCTGATTTATATTGAGCTAATTCTTCTGATGTTCCTTTGAAGGTATCATAGTTATTAGCTGGAGTAATTTCATTTCCTACATTTGTACCAAAATCAATTTTTGCTAAGTCAGAATTTAAAGCAAATAATGAGTTAACTTTTTCATAAGCTTCACGAACTGTTTTTAATTTAGCACTAGTTTGATCTTTTCCAGCTATACTTGCATCTGGTGCAAGGTGAGCTAAGTATGGTTTACCAACTTGTGAAGTTAGTGCATCGATATATTTTGATCAGTTTATTGCTGCTGAAATTAATGTTCTAAATTGTAATCCTGTTCCTGCTATGAAAGTATCTAAACTCTTAACTTGTCCATCTGCTATTTCACGCAATGAACTTCCTCACATTAATTTTGCATAAACATCATTAAATGAGTAATATTGAGCTGGATTTGTTGTTGTTGGAACTTCTAATTGTTCAAATGAGGCAGGTACTGGTTGTAATAATAATCTTGAAATAAAATTAGTTCTGTTTAAAGATTGTAATGAACGTAATCCGTATTCTACTGGGTTTTCATTAATTGTGTTTTTAGCTTGTTGATTTAATGATGAATAAGGAATTCTTGTTGTTGTTCCTTCACGGTATTTTGCTCATTGTCTTTGATCAAATATTCCTGCATCTACTGGTGCTTGTTGATAGATACTCTCAATAACTTTAATACTTTCAGTTGAATTTACTCATTCTTGATTGAAGAAGTGTGGGTTTTGTTTATATGTTTCTTTTAGTGATCTAAATCCTTCTGCATAATATGGTCCTGCATATAGTGTATTTTCTGCAGGATTCATTCCGTATCAGAATATTCCAAATTGACCAACTTTAGTACTTAAGAAAGTATCTTGTTTAATTTTTTGTAATAAACTATTAGCACTGGTTTCATTGTATGAAACAATTTCCATTGTTTTATCAGCTGTTTTTTCTTTAATGTAATCACTAGGTGCTGCTATAAAGTCATTTGAATCACTAAATGATGTAAATAATTCTGTTCCTAGAATATTTGCTGTGTCATCTAATGGTGTAAATGTTAGAGCTTCTTGTCCTTTGTATTCATTTTCCCCTTCAACATTTGTTATAAATTTAGATCTATCGTAGAAATCTGATGATTTAACATTGTAAAGTTCATAAACATATTCATTTGGATATGTATCAGATTTAGTAAATGTTGTTGAACCAGCAGGTAATAAACTATTCATTTCTTGTTCTAATTCTTGAGTTGAGCCATTTGCTAAACGTGTTTTTTGTGAGTGTAAAACTGTTCTCATTCATGAGTAGTAGTAGTCATCTGCCTTTGTGGTGTATTTTGTTTTTTCACCATTTGATGTTACTCACGGAGTTTCTCTTACAACCACTTGTAACTTTTTAATGCTGTTTAGGCTATTTAGAAATTCTTTTGAGTTAATTGAACGTGAATCGTTTGAAAATGCTTGAACGTATAGTGATGAATATGTTCCATCAGAATTTTGTGAATCAGTTTGTGAATTTAAATCATCAATTTTATCATTATCATAAACTTTAACAGTACCATCTGCTAATGTAACTACAACAGCCTTAGCTCCTTCAAATGTATATTTTCAGAATGATGGTTTATTAATTTTTGTGACAACTTTAAAGTTATCATCTGAAGTTTTTGAAAGTTCTGGTTCATTTAAAGGTGTTGTTCTTAAAAGTTTTAATGATACTTGTAAAAATTTAGAAGTTTGAATTTCTGATCCATATGCTGATGAACCATCGTAATCAAATCCACTTAATGAGTTTGAAGTATTGTATTCATATGAATATGTTTTACGTTGGGCAGCAGTTACAATACCACCAGTTGAAGTTGTGTTAATATCCCTCACTAATGTATTGAAAGTTAAAACATGTTTTTTGTAATTACTTGATGCATTATCCAAAACTTCTTGTAATTTTTTGGCATCTTCATATAAAACTTTTGATTCTAAAATTTCCATTTCTTTTTGTTCTTCAGAACTTTTATCTGCTTTAGCTTTTAATGTTGATAATTTTTGAGTTTCTTGTTCTGTTAATGGAGTAAATTTATTTTCTAAATCTTTAAATTCAACTGTTTCTCGTTCTGTTTTATCATCTTTTCTTGATAATTCTTTATATTTTGTTAACGCTTCATTATATTCAGAAACAGTTAAATTATTTTTTGTTCCATATGTTGTTAATGCACTATTTACTGAGGTTAATTCTTTTTCAAGGGTGGTTTTTAATCTTGAAGCTAAATTTTCTTCACCAGTTTTACCTTTATCATTGTATTGTTTTACTAGTTTATCAGTTTCTGATGAAAGTGATTGTAGTTCTTGTTTGTAAAATCCTAAACTTTTTACATAATTATTTTTTGCTTCGTCTGGAACCTGTTTCTCCTGAGCTGTTGAAACAGTTTCTTGTTTAGCACAAGCGGCAGCAACCGAGGCACTTAAAACGGTCACAGCAGCACTTAATACTATTCCCGAAACAAGAAATTTAAATTTTTTTAAATTTTTCATATCTCTCCTTTTTATAATTTTTTCTTTGAAGTAGAAATTTAATTGTTTTTGTAATTTATTTACAAAATTTATTAAAAAAGCTAACAAAATAAACTTTTTTCAAGTTTAATTGCTAGCTTAAATATACTTTTATTCTGTTATCATTACAGTTATATTTTTTTAAGAAATTTTGCAATCAAATTTGAAAGCTATTCATTTTTTTATATTAAGTCACTTAATAATATACATACTAATGATGTTCATAGCTTTAAAATTTGAATAGTTAAAAAATGACCCATTATTTGTGTCAGAATTATTCATATTTTTTCCATTAAATAATGTATTTATTTCCATAACTATCGATATAATTATATCACTTTGTAAAAAAATCTTATTTTTTAATTTATTTTTTTAAATTTTTTTATTCCTTGCGTAAAAATAAAAAAATAAAACTTTTCATTTTTTATGATATAATAATTCTGATTCGATCACACAGTGATTGGATTTATTGTAAATGTCTAACCGAGGAACATTCCTTACTTCAATGAATAATAGTTAGCAACAGCTGCGGGGGTTGCTAAATTTTTTATTATCTTGTGGTAAAATTAAGAAATGAAAAAAATATTTTTAACTGAAAATGGCAGTTTAAAATGAGATTATTATTTCATGTCACTTGCAAAACTTTCTGCAATGCGCTCAAAAGATCCAACTACAAAAGTAGGGGCTTGCATAGTAAGTGACTCAAATCACGTCATTAGTGTAGGATACAATGGAATGCCAAAAGCTGTTTCTGAAATGTTTGAAACAAAAAATATTGATAACGATAAAATTTTTAGCTGAGATAGGCCTAAAACTAAGGATGATATTAAAAATTCTAAATACACTTATGTTGTGCATGCAGAAGCTAATGCAATTATAAATGCCAATTTAACAAATAGTAATATCAAACCTAATTCAACTATTTATATAACTCACTCACCATGCTTTAATTGTGCTAAATTAATTGTTCAATCAAAAATTAAAAGAGTTGTCTATGCGAATGAATACAGAAACGATTCAGAAGAATGAGAAAGTAGTTTATATATTTTAAAAACTATGGGAGTGGAATTAATAAAACTTGAAAAAGATTTTGATATTAATATAATCGAAAAAGAGTAAAAAAATCAAGCGTGCTTGATTTTTTTATAAATTATTTATGTATGAAATAACCTCTGTTATTTGTTTATTATTTTCAATAATGAAACCACTTGAGTTATGGTGTCCACCGCCACCGAAATGTATTGCTATTTTTGAAACATCAAAATTTCCTTTTGATCTTATTTCAACGCGATAATCACCTTGAGTTCTTTTTAAAAATGCAATTGCAATTTCAGTTGTTGCTATTTCTACAAATTTAGCAACTAGTGGTCTTGCTAAATCATTTGTAACAATTTCGTCAGAAACAATTCATGAAACATTTTTTGAAATATATTTAGTTTTACACGTTTCAAAAATAAACTCTGTTTCTTGTTCGTTCAATTGCATTTTTTGTAATAAAGTACCGTAATTTAAATTTCTTTCAAAAAGAATTTGCATTGCCTCAAAAGTTTGTTGAGAAATATTTCTTTCTTTAAAAAATTCAGTATCAGTTAATATAGCAGAAGCAGTGGCTTCTAATGCTAAATCATTAGTTTTTAAATTTAAATACTTAATTAACATTGCAACCAATTGTCCAGTTGCAGGCCAATTATCACCACCTATTTCAAATAATCACTCATTTTCGTGTGGGTGGTGATCAATTTTAATAGCTTCAGTTGTTATTACTCTTTTATCATATATTCTTGATTTAGTTGATGTATCAACAACGACTTTTAAACTATTTTTAAAAAATTCATCTGAAACTAAGTGAGGTTCAAAATCAACTAAAAACATCAAATTACGCGGATAATCTTTTCCTGAAATTTGAACTTCTTTAATTTTTGGAGAATTTAGTAAAATTAATTCTTTTAATGCAACAGCACTTCCTAATGTATCACCATCTGGTTCAATATGAGTAAATAGGGTGATATATTCAGCATCTAAGATGTAATTTCAAAATTCTTTTAATTGTTTTTCTAACATATTTTAAACTTTCTGTGCTTTGCTTTCAAAGAATTTTGAAGTTGATTTATCATAAGCTCTTAATGCATATTTTAATTTTTTAAATATTTTAAAATTATTTACCTTACGTGGATTTTCTTTTCAATTATTCATAAAAGCATTTTTTTGAATATTTTTTAATGTTCTATAAATTTCTTTGTATTGTTTATGGACATCTTGTTTTTGTTGTGAATATTCCAATAATTGTGATTTTGTAGTTTCATTGTATGATTTTTGATTTAAGAAATATTTATTAATATTTTCACCATTAAATTTTGCGATTTCAAATTTTGCACTTCTTAAATCATAAATAAATGGCATTTTATTTGCAGTTGCAATTGCAAGTGATTTAAGTAAAGTTTTAATTCTTAAATATTTTTTTATACGAACATTTTCTTCTAAGAAGTAACCATTAATTAATTTTTTTCTTAAAATATTAGAAATTTGCTCAATTATTAATAATAAAACTATTGTAAATATTAGATATGAACTTAAAGAACTTCAATAACGAATATCAGCTGAATAAACGATAATTTGATAACCATAATTACATGCTCCCACAGCACCTATAACAACTGTAGATTTAAAGTTAATTTCAATTCTGTATAAGAAATTAGATAATGTTTGAGGTAATATTTCTTTTAAAATTCCAACTCTTATTTTTGTTCACATTGAAGCACCAACACTATCAAGCGATTGGAAAATTTTATCATCTATTTTATCTACACTTTCAGTAATTAATTTACCAAGCATTCCGATACTATGAATTCCCAATGCTAGAGTTCCTGCTCAAATAATTGAATCTTTTTGTCAAAGCAAGAAAATAAGCGCATATGTAAATGGAGGAATTGCTCTAATTGCAATTATTAGGAATTTAAAAAATAAAGAAATAAATAATCCAGTAACTTTTCTTGAAGCTAATATTCCTAAAATTAAACTTAGAAATAGACCTATTACACTGGCTAAAACTGAAATAGCTAAAGCTTCCATTCCTAAAATAATTGGATTATCACCACTATCTCATGTAAATAATGATCAATTTGGATTAAATAATTCTTTTACACCTTGATTGAAATAAGCTAGTCCACCAGCTCCTGCTGTTTTAAATTCAATTGAAAATAATGAAGCAATAAATAAAACAAATATAAGAATTGAAACAGAAATTTTAACGTAAATATTTTTTGGTTTTTGAGCTTTTAATTGTTGTAATTTTGTTTCAAAATCTGCAGTTTCATCAATTTTTGGATGTTTTGCAGAGTAATCAAGAATTCATTTTTTAACTAAAAATGTAAAAATTTCTAAGAAAATCATAAATCCAATAAGTATTCAAATTGCAATTGATAAATGACCAAAATGGTTTGGCACAGCATATTCATCTGCCATCAATTGTCCAATTGTTGCAATTCCAATAATACTTAAAATTGCAGCAAAACGAACAACCATTTCAAAACTATAAAATCCATAGCTTACAATTCTTTTTATTAAGTATGGAAGAATAGATTTTTTAAAAGCTATTCATTTTTTATTACCAATTGATTGAAGACCATAGTAACTACTTACGTCATAAGTATCTAAATCTTCATAAAGTCATTTTGCCATTAATGAAGCTACAAATATTGAAATAGAAATACTTGCAACAAGTGAAGGTGATAAAATGAAATAAATTATGTAAGCATACACAACTGGAGGTATTGTTCTTAAAATACTCATAAATGCACGCATTGGTAAGTATATTCACGGTGTTTTAATAAAGTTTTTAGAACTCAATAAAGCAATAGGAACACTTATAAAAATACCCAAAATTGTTCCTAAAATAGAATAAGAAATAGTTTGTCATAGTAATCTAAAACTTTCTACAACAGTATCTGAAACAGTTATATCTGTTTTACTTCCTATTTCAGCATTACTAAAATTAAAGAAATTTGCTATTAAAGCTCCAAAAGTTTTTGAATTTTGAAAATCAGGTTTAACTTTATTAAAAAGTAATATTATTACAATAATACTAATTATTAAAGTTCCTACAAATAAAAATGGAAATTTTTTAACAACTTTTTGCCCATTTATATCAATAAATTTAGGACTAAAATAATTAACTATTGATTTTTTAGCTCTTTTTAATTTAAAACATAAGTTTTTAAATTCAAATAATTGTTTTTGCATTATTTAAATTCCTTAATTTTTGTTTGGATTTCTTCTTGAATTATTTGTCTTTTTCTTTTTGTTTCTTCAAATTGTTGACTATCAAATTGTTCTAATTGTTCACCATAAATATTTTTTAATACTTCTAAATTAACTTTATCTCAGCTGTCATCAAAAACAACCATACCTTTTTTAATACCAATAATTCTATCAGCATACTGCAATGCTAAATCAACATGGTGTAAGTTTGCAACAACAGTTATTTTATCCATTTTATTTACCAGTAAAAAACCATCCATAACAGACTTAGCCATAATTGGATCTAATGCCCCAACAGGTTCATCTGCTAAAATAATTTTTGGTTTTTGAGCCAGTGTTCTTGCTAACGCAACACGTTGCATTTGTCCACCACTTAAGTCTTTTGCTCTATCATAAGCATTTT
Source organism: Mycoplasma zalophi (assembly GCF_018914005.1). Classification (NCBI taxonomy): domain Bacteria; kingdom Bacillati; phylum Mycoplasmatota; class Mollicutes; order Mycoplasmatales; family Mycoplasmataceae; genus Mycoplasma; species Mycoplasma zalophi. The sequence goes on along the minus strand of NZ_JAHMHI010000002.1, from coordinate 73,767 downwards.
CTAAAATATTAACTTTAGCTAAACATTGATATGCAAAATTAATATCTTCTTTTTTGTATCAACCAATAAATGATCTAAATGAATTCATTTGTGGTAATCTAGCTGCTAAAACATTTTGTAAAACACTGATATTATCAATTAAGTTATATCCTTGGAAAACAATTCCCACTTTAGTTCTATATTGTCTTAAAGCTTTACCTTTTAAATCATTTACATTATATGGACCAACTTGTAGTGTTCCAGTTGTAATTTCATTTATTTTATTGACTGTTTTTAATAATGTAGTTTTTCCTGCACCAGAAAGACCGATAATTGCAACAAATTCTCCTTGTTTTATAGAAAGATTGACGTCAGTTAAACCTTTCTTACCGTTGGGATAAGTTTTATTAACATCACGTCAATCTATATTTCAGTCATTTGTTGCAATAATTTCAGTAGTTTCTAAACTATTTTTTTTATTTTTGAAATATTGCATTTTAACTTCCTAATCTTTAAATGATTTAAATCCTTCAAAGTGTTTTTTGAATCATGCTTCTGGGAAAATGTATGATGCAGAAGATGTTGTTGAAGTGTATGCAAATGAAATTAAATCTTTTACTTCGCTTCATGGTAATTTTCAATTTTTACCTTGTTGATTTAATGCTTCTTGAATTTTTTTAGCTATTGGTGAATCTTTTTTAGCCATAATGTATGAACGGTAGAATCCAACTACTGGTAATGAACCTTTTCCAGCTTCAATTAGTCCATCAACTACACCTTTTAATGTTGCTGAATAACCGTTTGTTGCATCAACAGCTTTTGGAGCTTTTTCAGCATCTGCAGGAACGTATAATACATTTTTTTCTCCTGCTGCAACGTTAAATGTTTTATATCCATTCATTGCATCGATTAATATTTTTTCATCATTAATTGCAGGTGTGGTTGTATTTTCGATTGATAAGTAAGGATCAACGATTTGCACTCCTCTTCCTGCTACCAAAATAAAGTTGGTTCCTTTTCCTTGTTGTGCTCATGAACCTGCTGGTAAAAATGCTAAATCAATTGTTTTTGATCTTAAAGCATTGGCTGCAGTATTATATTCAGTTGCTGTAGTAATTTGTACGTTGTAACCTTTTGCTTTTAAGTAATTTTCTAACGCTTGTGAAGCAATTCTAACTTCAGCTGGGTCATTTGAAGGGATGAATTGCATTTTGAATGTTTCTGAATTTGCTTTTTGAACATATCCATTATCTGTTTTTTCAAAATAATCAGATCCATCAACTAATGGAGTTTGGTAAGCATTAACTTTTGTTCCTTCAGTATCTACTGCGATTTTTGCATCTTCAGCGATTGTTGAATAATCGTTGTGATTGTAAACTGCAAATACAAATTTATTTTTACCATTTGTACCTTTAATTTGTAATTGTTCTGCATTTCTATCTTTAATTGCATCTTTTAAAATTGCTTGAATAGCTTCAACATCACCTCTTTTTAAATCTGGTCTTACTTGCACACCATCGTTTGCAATAACTTCAGTTGCACCAACAACTACTAGGTTATCTCCATTTTTAATTAGTGATCTTGTATCACCTCATCCTCCAGCTAGAGTTGCAGTTCCTAAATCAAGTTTTGTCATTTGGTCTGAATAACCATTTGCTTTAACTAATAAAGATTTTGTTTCGTTTTTTGCACATGAAGCAGCAACAACTGGTATTGATGCTAATGCGGCTACCAATCCTAAAGTAGCTACTGAAAATAGTAATTTTTTATTTTTTTTCATTGTTCCTCTAAATATGTAATATTGTAATGTAATATAGAAAGTATTAATAAATATTAATACATTTAAAAATTTAACACAAAATATAAAAAAACACTAAACAAAAAATATAAAAAAATATAATAACAAAAAAAAATAACCTTTTGTTATCTAAAAAAACATAATATTTTTATGACATGTGAAAAAGCACATTTTTTTTATAAATAAGGACCAAAAAATCACTAAAATTAGCTTGATTTTCTTTTAAGTAAAAAATAAATTAATCAAAAAACCTTATAATTATTATGTAAAAAAATAAAAAAAGGAAGAAAAATATGAAAATTGTTTTAATCGGTGCAAACCATGCTGGGACAAGTTTTTTAAGAACTTTAAAAACTGTCAATCCAAACGCTGAAATAACTGCATATGATAGAAATGATAATGTTTCATTTCTAGGATGTGGAATTGCAGTTTGAGTAAGTGGAATGTTTGAAGATCCAAAAGGTTTATTTTATTCAAACCCCGACATTTTAAAAAATGAATATGGTGTTAATTTAAAAACAAATCACGAAGTTATTAAAATAGATAGAGAGAAAAAACAACTAATTGTTAAATATTTAAAAACAAATCGCGAATTTAAAGATACATATGATAAATTAGTGTTCGCAGGAGGAACTTGACCTATTGAACCTAATTTCCCTGGAAGAGAATATAAAAATATTGTTTTATCAAAATTATTCCAACATGCTCAAGAAATAGTACAAAGAGCAAATGACGATAAAATCCAAAATGTAGTAGTTGTTGGTGCTGGATACATTGGAGTTGAATTAGTTGAAGCATTTGTTCAAAAAGGAAAAAAAGTTACTTTAATAGACTTACAAGAAAGAGTAGCACCAAATTACTTTGACAAAGAGTTTACTGATATCATGGAACAAAACATGGTAAAAGATGGTGTTAATTTACATTTAGGTGAATCTGTTAAAGAATTTAAAAGTAAAGACGGAATTAATGTTTCAACTGTTGTAACTAATAAAGGTGAATATGATGCTGATTTAGTTATTTTATCAATTGGATTTAAACCAAATACAATTGCACTAAATGATGTAGAAAAGGTACCAAATGGTGCTATTGTTGTTGATGAATTCAATAGAAGTGTAACAGATAAAGATATTTATGCAATTGGTGATTCATGTGCTTTATTAAATAAAGTAACAAATAAACCAACTCATACTGCATTAGCAACTAACGCAGTAAAAAGTGGTTTAATCGCTGCATTAAATTTAGCTAATGTAAACGTTGGATTCCCAGGAGTTGTAGGTACAAACGCTATTAATGTATTTAACTGTCACTATGCATCAACTGGGTTAACAAAACAAATGGCTTTAAAATCTGGATTTAGTAGTGAAGAAGTTGCTGAAGTTTACTGAGAAGATAATGACAGACCAGAATTTATGAATGATTTTGAAAAAGTTGCATGTAAAATTGTTTATAATCCAAAAACTTTACAATTAATTGGAGTACAAATTGGTAGTTGAGGAAAAGCAATTCACACAGAAGTTATTTATATGTTTGCTTTAGCTTTACAAAAAAATCTTACTCTACCAGAAATAGCATTAACAGACGTTTATTTCTTACCGCATTTTAACAAACCATTTAACTTTTTCTTAGTTCCAATGCTAAAAGCATTAGGTATTGATTACAAAGCCTAAAAAGTTAATAAAAATTCCCTACTGATAGGGAATTTTTTAATTATTATTTTGTAATTTTTGTTCCTGTTTTTTCGTTAATAATATCTTCAAGATCTTTTAGATCACCGATAAACGCTGCTTTTCCACCTTCATTTACGAATTTAATTGCAGCTTGTACTTTTGGTAACATACTTCCTGGTGCAAATTGTTTTTCTTCGATATATTGTTCTAATTCTGAAACAGTAACATTTTTAAGAGCTTTTTGATCTGGTTTGTTGTAATTTACCATTACATTATCAATAGCAGTTAAAACAACAAAGTAATCTGCTTGGATTAAACTTGCTAATTTTGCTAATGCAAAGTCTTTATCAATAACACCATCTGTACCGTCGATGTAACCATTTTCGTCAGCGATTGTAGGTATTCCACCTCCACCACCAACTACAACGGTAGCACCAGCTGAAATAGCATTTTTAATTTGGTTAATTCCAACAAAGTTGATTGGTAAAGGACTAGCAACTACTTTTCTAAATCCTCTTCCCGCATCTTCAACTATAACTGAATTAGGGTTAGATTTTTCTGCATCTTCACGAGTTTTGTAAAATGGTCCTATTGGTTTTGTAGGGTTTTTGAAAGCTGGGTCATTTTTATCAACTAATGTTTGAGTTAAAATGTATAAAGCTTCTTGATTTGTTAAACCTTCGTCTAAGAAAGCATTTGTAATAGCACTAATCATGTGGTATCCAATGTATCCTTGACTCATAGCTCCTGATTCTGGTAATGGAACTAAAGGTGATTTTTCATTTACTGAATGAGCGCTAACAAATCCATTAAAAATCATTCCTACTTGTGGTCCATTTCCGTGACCGATAATGACTTCGTGTCCTGCTTTAACTAATTCAGCAATTTTTTTAGCTGGTAATTTAACTAAATCTTTTTGTTCGTTAGGTGTGTTACCTAAAGCATTTCCACCTAAAGCAATAACTATTCTTGACATATTAGTATCCTATTGTTGCTAGAATAATAGCTTTAATTGTGTGCATACGGTTTTCGGCTTGATCAAATGCTTTGTTGTGTTTTGATTGGAATACTTCATCAGTTACTTCCATAGCTCCTGTAGCAACTTCTGGGTATTTAGCTCCAAATTCTTCTTTAATTTGACTTGAGAATAAAGTATGATCATCGTGGAATGCTGGTAAACAGTGTAAAAATACAACGTTTTCTTTAGCAGCTTTAATCATAGCCATATCAACTTGGAAATCTCTTAATTGAGCAATACGTTGTCCAAAAATTTCAAATGGTTCTCCTAATGATACTCAAACGTCTGTATAGATAACGTCAGCATCTTTAGCAGCTTCTAATTTATTTGAACTGAATGTAACTGATCCACCATTGCGTTTAAATAATTCTTGTGTTTTATCAAATACTTCTTTGAATCCTTCACCATTTTGAATTAAGTCAAACATTTCTTCTGGTCCACATAATACAACATGTGCTCCAACAAATGCTCCACCAATCATAATTGAACGTGCAACGTTGTTTTTGATATCTCCTGCAAAAACAACTTTTTTACCTTTCATGTTTCCTACATGTTCTTCCATTGTCATGTAGTCTGCGAACATTTGTGTTGGGTGTTCAGCATCTGTTAGTCCATTTCATACTGGAACTCCTGAGTATTTAACAAGTGCATCAACATCACTTTGTTTGAATCCACGGAATTCAATTCCATCGTAAAATCTTCCTAAAACTTTAGCAGTATCTTCGATTGATTCTTTTTTACCAAAGTTACTTCCTGCAGGCCCTATGTATGTGCAACCTGCACCTAAATCAAATGCTGCTACTTCAAAAGCACAACGTGTTCTTGTTGAGTCTTTTTGGAACATTATAGCAATATTTTTTCCAACTAATGGACGATTATTTGTGTGTAATCCTTGTTCTTTAGATTTTTTTAAGTTTTTAGATAATTCTAAAACGTATCTCACTTCTTCTGTTGTGAAATTTAAAGCTGAGTCTAAACTTCTACCTTTTAAATTAATAGGCATTTTTCTCCTTAAAAATTGATTTTAAATTTAATTTAGTATACTCATAGGTTATAACCTATAAATATACTTATATTTTACAACATTTTTAAAATGAAAGCAAGAAAAAATACCCTTTCGGGTATTTTAGTAAAAATTAACGAGCAACTTCAAATGTTGAAATTCTTAAGTTGTTAAATTCTTGTAATTCTAAGTATAGTTTTCTATCTTCTTCTGATAGATTTTCACTTAATTTTCTTTCATATAGAGCTTTTTTCTTGTTAATGATGAATTTTTCTAATGGAACCATTCCAAACATAAATAGTGCAAATACTGGTAGTAAAATACTTGTTACTAATTGACCAATAAATTCGTTTGATAATGTTTTTGTTCCTTCTACATACATTCCACCATTTGATGATAATAATCCTAAAGCAACGTATGAGTTTAATCCATAAACGAATAGAGCTGAGAATACAAGAGTAACAGCTGTTCATCCAGCTCATACTGTGTGTTTTCCTTCTTCAACTTCAATTCATCTACCTTTACGGTTTTTAAGAGCTCCGAAAATTGATAAAGCGATGAATGCGAATGCTATAACAGCTAATCAGTTAGCCATTAAGTCAGCAAATCCTAAGTTAGAACTAAAGTGTTTTCCACCGTATCCTAAACCATCATAATCATCTGGGAAGTAAGCTAATGAACCTACAACGTTAAATGCAAATACTACTGGTATAGAAATAATAATTGAATAAATTGTTCCTACTAATGGAGTTTTAGAAACTAACATTTTTTTGTAAATTCTGTGTGGAACTCATAGTTCCCCTTCTTTTACTAAATCTTCAACGAATCTTGTACATCACATAACGAATCCGTTAATGATTCCTAGAATTCCTATTGAAATAAACATGTTAATTATTCCAAATAGTCATCCTGAGTTAATTTTTGATAATGGATCTGCAAATCCGTAGAATCCACCTTCTGCAGCTCCTATTGTCATTGAAATAGCTAATATTAAGTATATAGCTGTAACTGATGACAATCCTAAAACTAGTGCTAAAGGAGTTTTTTTAGGTTCAGCCATTTCTGATTGAATACCAGCTGTAACGTAGAATCCATCGTAAGCAAAGAAAATTCCTGCCATTGATGTAAATAGACCAAATATTGGTGATAATCCTTTTAATGATGAAGCTTTAGCATCTCATCATGTAATTTGCATTAAACTTTGTCCAACAGTTGTAGTTGAAGTTTTATCAACTGGTTGACTTAAAGCTCCTCCTGCAAATACTAAACCAATAACAGTAACAACGATTAAAGGTATAAATTTTAAAGATGTAACTATTCAGTTTTGAATGTTACCTAATCATGAACTTAATCCTGCTGTAAAGAAGAATCAAGCTGAGATTCCAAGTGATAGAACCATCATGATAATTCAATCATTTTCTCCAAATGCTTTGTTTATTAATTCACCACCACCAGCAACGAATCCTGATGCAGCATCTTGCATTTGAATAATAACATATAAAGGCATAAAGTAGAAAGTAAATGGTAGATATAAGAATGTCATAAATCATTTACATCCTTTATATACATAAACACCATTAAAGGCTTTATTTCATCCGATCATACCAAGGTTATCGTTACGACCTGAAGCAACTTCAACTAATGCTATAGCCATTGTAACAACTGCAAAAGCAGCTAATGTTCAAGCAAAAATTGATCAGAAAATATTTCCACCAGATTCTCTAAGAACTTTATCTGAACGTAGGAATATTCCTGCCCCAACTGATCCACCGATAACAATTAAGATAGCTGAAAAGAAACTAATTTTTTTCTTTTTATCGTTAGTCATAACTAATTGTTCGTCAGACATATTTTTCCTTTCAAAAAATTTGAGAATTAGGTCTTCTATACATTAGAATATAAAAAGACTTAATTAGATTATAATGTATAACAATATATAATTTGTTAAATTCCTTGTAAATAATTATTATTTAAGATCTTTACGAGATAATGGCATTGACATGCAACGTGCATTTCCCATTCCTAGTGATAATTGGTGTCCATGGAATGGAATAACTGTAATTCCAGCTTTTTCTAGCGCTGCATTTGTTTTGAAGTTACGTGAATATCCAACTACAACTCCTGGGGCTACTGCTAAGTAGTTTGTTCCATCGAAGTGTGTTTCACGTTCAACATCCATTCTTGAAGCACCTTCACCTGCTATTGGTATTAAAATAGGTTTTTCGTGAATGATTGATTCTAATAATTCTTCTAATGGTAATCCGTTTTCTTTAGGTTGTGGATTTTCTTCTGTTAAATCGTAATCTCAGAATTTTAACACATCTAATAGAATAGGTGAGTATAAGAATTTATTTTTATCTAACATTGTTAATCATGTATCTAAGTGCATTAAGTTTGTTCATTTTGGAACGTTAACTGCAACGATACGTTTGAATTCAACTTCTTTATTTTGTGAAATATTTTTAGCTAGTAATGTTACTGTTTCTAAGTCTGTTCTTTCAGAAACCCCAACAACTAATGTTTCGTTAGTATAAACGAATACGTCTCCACCTTCGATTGATAATTTTTGTGATGGGTCGTAGTAACGTGGTGTATTTACTAATTTAGGGTGATTTTTAAATACAAAACGTGAGAATAATGTTTCTCTTTGTCTTACTACATAACGCATGTAGTGGATTGTAACACCATTTCCAACTGATGCAAATGGGTCACGTGTAAAGTATAAGTTAGGCATTGGATCGATAACTAATTCTGGACCTTCTTCAATTCCTAAATCATATTTTGTAATTCCACTCATCATGTATTCGATTTTTTCTCTAGTTGCTTTTGTAGCTAAAAAGCTTCTTACTAGTGCTTTATTTTCTTCTGTTAATACAGGAACTGCTTCTTCTAAGAATTCTTCTATTAATTCATCTTGTGTTTCTTTTGAAACTAGATCAAATGTTTCAGAAATTAAATCTGTTAATTCAACAACGTTAATTCCTCTATCTACTAATGATTTAACAAAACTTTTGTGTTCTTTACGTGCATCATTACTTTCTAGAATAGCTGAAAATAATAATTCATCTAATCTTGATGGAGTGATGTAGTCGATTTCTCGTCCTGGTTCATGAACTAGTACAGATTCTAATTCACCAATTTCACTGTAAACGTGAATTCCGTTAAAGTTTTTACTAAAAACTGACATTTTTTTACCTTCTCTTTTTTTATTATGAATTTTTTAAATATTTTTTAGTATATAAACATATTTAACAATTTTTATGTTATAATTCTTTTGATCTTTTTTTCTTAAAGAATAAAAATGATCTCAAAGGTACTATATTGTGAAATTATTATCATATATTTATACAATCAAAATTATATTACTTATTTTACAAATATCAACTATTTACATACTAAATATAAATAATAATTTAAAAAACAACTATTTCCTTACAAAATTTATATATTTCTTTTTTCTTTCTATTTTCTCAAAATCATTTTTAATTATCTATTATATTATTTTCTAATTTCCTTTATTTTCTTATGTCTACAATATAATATAATAATAAGATCAGGTAAATAGAGATATTCAAATCTATAAAATTGAGGTGTAAATTATGAATAATGAAACAATGTTAACCGTTTCAATAAAAGCGTTTTCAGATAACAAAAAAGAAGAATTAAGCTTTGAAACCATTTTTCAATATGTAAAAAATCGCTTTATAGAAAAATGAACACTTGAAAATAATGGTGTTTTATCAGAAGACAAACTTTTAGAAAAAAAACGTGGAGAATTATACAAACTTTTAACTGTTGATAAAACATTCAATCGACTTGCGGATGGCAACTGACTAATTATCCACAACAATTAACAAGCAATATTGCTTGTTTTTTTATATTTTTTTACTTATAATAATATGAAAACAAAAAAACAAATAAAATGATTATTTATCTTTTTTCAATACATTTTTTTAGGTTTAAGTGTCACAAGTTGTTTTTATTATCAAAACAACAATACTAAAAATATTCAAAATAAAAATCTATATTCATTGACAAAAGAAACAATCAAAGAAGTAATCGATGGTGATACTTTAAAAACATCAAAAAATGAGTTAATTAGATTACAAGGAATTGATACACCAGAGTCAAGAAGATGATTCAATAATACTTGAAAATCAACCCACGGAATAGAAAACAGTTGAGCACTAAAAGCAAAAAATTTTTTAAAACAAATCATTTTAACAAATAAAAATCTAATATATATGGATAGAAAATTTCAAAAATATGATCGTTATAAAAGAACAGTGACACAAATATTTGATTTAAATAAAAAATCAATTAATTTAAAAATGATTAAAAAAGGATTAGCAAGAGTAAATTACATTTCTTTAAATTACAAAAGTATATACTACACAAAAAATGTAAATTATTATTATCAGTTATTAGATAAAGAACAACTAGCTAGAAAAAATAAATGTGGTTTTTGAGCACAATACGAAAAAATAGATCAAATATTTAAATCTAAGGCAATAAAAAATTAAAAAAAAATAAAAATGTGATAAAATAAAATATACAAAGTCAAAAAGGAGTAACTTTAATATGAAACAAGGTATCCACCCAGAATACAGTCAAATGAAAATAGCTTGCTCATCATGCGGAACAGAACATGAATTTGGAACAACAGCTAACAAAATATCAATCGATGTTTGTTCAGGTTGCCATCCTTTTTACACTGGAAACAGAACTTCTGCTAAAGCTACAGGACAAGTTGAAAAATTCAATCGTAGATTTCAAAAATCTCAAGATAAAAAATAACGATTTGAGTGACTTTATTAACTAATTATCACAGGCAACTGTGATTTTTTTGTACCTTATTTTTCATTATCTAATTTAATAAGGTTTGCAAATTCAGAAATTAAATTTCTTTTGTTAATTTTCTTTTCTAAATAAAAATTTAGATAAGGTATGAAAATGAAAATGAAAATCATTAATATATTTAATAGAAATGGTAAATAATGTTTAATTAAATGCTGATTGTAAGCTAAAAATAAACCTCATTTAGCGGGATTTATAAGAGAAGAATTAAATAAAAATGTTATGGTTGTAATAAAATAACCAATTTCAGCCACTAATATACCGATAACAGCAACAGAGGCCATTAAATAAAATAAATAACTATTTATCTTTTTGGTTTCATGAATAGTTTTACGGTTTTTTGCATATAAAAATATTATTATCATATAAATCATAAAAAATATAGCCACAACAAAATTAGTATAAGCATCAATTAAAATGTCAGTATTTAAAATTAAAGAAGGAATAAGAATAAAAATTCCTCATATCATTTTTATAATTACCGAAATTAATAAAGTTGTTTGTTTAAAACCTAATTTATTTGTTAAATAATCTGAACCAAATATTAACTTAGCACTAACCATGTTTTCGATTTCGTTTACAAAAGCACTGGTTAGTCCATTAATTACCCCAAAGGTTGAAATAATTAAGAAAAATAAAATTATATTTAAAACCGCCTGTACTTTTTTTATTTTTAGCGAATCTAAAATAAGTTGACTAATTGAACCCTGATTATGCAATATTGATGAAACTGCTATTAATGTATATAAAATTGTTACAATTGACATTCCTACAATAATCACCCTAGGAAGATTTTTTTCACTATTTTTTACTTTATTACCTATTGAACCTGAAACTAAAAATGCATCATATGAAAATAAAATAGCAGGTAAAATAACAATAACTGCTTTTATTGAAAATGATGAATTATAAAAAGCATTAAATCCCATTATATTGTGTTGAAATGGAAAAATTATACCAACTATTAAAGCAAATAATAAAGGAATAAATTTAATAATTGTTACTATTGTTTGAAAAAATGCGGATATATAAACCGAAAAGAAATTCAAAAATAAAAAGAATGTACTAAAAAATATACCTACTAAAATATGCATCCAAAGAGGAAATGTTAAAATAAAATTTAAATTAAAAGTTTGTGATAGAAAATAAAAAAATATTTCTGAACCAAAAATTCCAATAACAGAAATTAAAATTCCATAATAAAATAAAGCATAAGAATTATTAACAAAATAACCTAATTTATTACCTGCTATTTTGTAAGTTCAGTTACTTATTCCTGATAATTTTGTATGCTTAAATGAACCAATTTCACCAAAACAAACAGCAGAAGATATTGAAATAATCCCTCCAATAATTCAAGCTAATAATCAGGTTATACCATTATGATTAGTAGCTTCAGCAACTGAATTATTTTTAAAAAATATTCCTATTCCAACAACTGATCCCACCATCATCATAATAGAAAAGAAAATACCGATTTTTTTAACTTGATTTTGCATAAATGTCCTTAAGTATAATTTTTATATATATTTTATAACAACAAAGCTAAAAAATAAATTCTTTGCCATTTTTTTGACAAAGAATTTATTTTATTTATTTTTAAAATGATTTTTTACAATTGGAATTACTTTAGTTCCATATAATTCAATTGCTTTCATAACATCTTCATGTTTTAATGATCCAATTGGTAAGTGTAATAAAAATCTATCAATTTTTAAATCTTCAATAAAGTCAATAATTTTTTTTGCAACTGTTTCAGGACTACCAACAAAAAATGGTCTTTTTTCTCCTAAACCATGTAAATAACCTTCATGGGTTAATGGTCTTCATTTTGGTCTTTCTGTTGCAAGTTGATCTACTAATAACTTAGTTGGATAAAAGTATTTATCTTGTGCTTCTTTATCAGTTTCTGCAATAAATCCTCATGAGTGAGTACCAACTTTAATATCTTCTGGTTTGTGACCTGCTTCTTTTGCTGTTGTACGGTATTTTTCAATTAATGCAGCTCATTTTTCTCAATTACCTCATATTATTGCATAATTAATAAAATGTCCTTGCTTAGCAATTTTATAAGTTGATTCAGGTGTTCCTCCTGTTGCTACTCAAATTGGTAATTTTTTATTATTTGCTACTCTTGGATAAATTCCAGTGTTTTTTACAGTTTGAGTGAATTTACCTTCTCAATCTAGAATTTCATTTTCATTAATTGCATCTAACATTTTTGATTTTTCATCAAATAATTCTGAATAATTTTCTAACTTATATCCAAAAAGTGGAAATGACTCAGTAAATGATCCTCTACCTGTCATAATTTCAGCTCTTCCGTTTGAAATTGCATCTATTGTTGCATATTGCTGATAAACCCTGATTGGATCAATTGAAGAAATAACAGTAACAGCAGAAGATAATTTAATATTTTTAGTGCTTGAAGCGGCTGCTGCTAAAACAATTTCAGGTGCTGATACTGCAAAATCTTTTCTGTGGTGTTCACCAATTGCATAAACATCTACTCCTAATTTATCTGCTAATTGAACTTCTTCAATCATATCTCTAATTCTTTGGTCATGTGATATTGCTTCTTTTTGACCTTCAATAACGGTTGTTTCACCAAATGTACTAATTCCTAATTCTATTTCCATAACTACTCCTTTAATTACATTCCTGGTTCTCTTTTTTCTTTATCTTTAAAATATTCTCTTACTTTTGGTGCTACTTCTTTTCCAAAAATTTCAATAGCTCTCATTACATCTTTGTGTTCCATTGAACCAACTGGAATGTGTAAATAAAATCTATCTATTCCTAATAATTCCATTGTTGAAATTATTTTTTTTGTAACACGTTTAGCATCTCCTACAAAAATAGCTCCATCATCTGATACACTGTTTAAATATTGTTCTTTTGATAATGGTTGTCAATGTGATCTTTCTTTTGAAATTTGATCTACTAATTGTTTTGTTGGGTGGAAGTATTTATCAATTGTTTCTTGATCATCATCACCTAAAAATCCTCATGAATGTGATGAAACTTGTAATTGTTTATCTGTAAATCCAAATTGTCTACCAATTGAACGATAAGCATCTATTAAACCTTTAAAATATTTTGGTGACCCACCAATTATTGCATAAGAAATTGGTAATCCTTGTGATGCAATGCTTACTGTTGATTCAGGATTTCCACCTGTTGCTACTCAGATTGGTAATTTTTTATTATTAGCAACTCTAGGATAAATTCCCGTATTTTCAACTGATTGAGTGAATTTTCCCTTTCAATTTAATATTTCATTGTCATTAATTTGTTTTAACATTTCTAATTTTTCAGTAAATAACTCAGAATAATTTTCTAATTTATATCCAAATAGCGGAAATGATTCAATAAATGAACCTCTTCCAACCATAATTTCTGCTCTTCCGTTTGATATTGCATCTATTGTTGCAAATTGTTGATAAACTCTAATTGGATCAATTGATGAAAGAATTGTAACTGCTGTTGATAATTTTATATTTTTAGTTACAGCTGCTCCTGCTGCTAAAACAATTTCAGGTGCTGAAACTGCAAAATCTTTTCTATGGTGTTCACCAATAGCATAAACATCTAATCCTACTTCATCAGCTAGTTTCATTTCTTCAATCATATCTCTTAATCTTTGGTCATGTGATATAGGTTGTTCTTTACCTTCTATTATTGTTGTTTCTCCAAATGTTGTAATTCCTAATTCTACTTTCATTGTTACTCCTTAATTTGTATATTTTTATATTTTTTGTAATAGTTTATTTAATAATAAAATTTCTTCTTGGTTTAATTTTTTAAAAATATTTTTTGTATTTAATTTATGAATTGGAAAAATTTCTGATATTAATTTTTTACCTTTTTCAGTGATATCAACTCAGAAAATTCTTTTATCTGTACTACATACGCTACGTATTACATATTCTTTTTGTTCTAATTTATCAATAACATAAGTTACACTACCACTTGTTAGTAAAATGTGTTTTCTTATTTCATCGATATTTTTTGTTCCTTTGTGGTACAAGTATTCAAGAACAGCAAATTCACTTTGATTTATGTCATAATTAGACAATGTTTTTTTTAAATCTAATATAAGTTTATTATTAGCTCTCATAATACCTATAATGCTTTTTAATTCGTTAATAACTGCCTCCTAAATATCTTGATTTCAAGATAATTATACAACTATTTTTTGTTTGTGATTAAAAAAAATAAAAATGTTGTTTTTTTACAAACAACATCTTTTTTTATTCATTAACTGTATATTTTTTAATTGGAAAATCTGCAGATAATTTTAAAATTTCTTTTTTAATTATTTCATGTAATACATAATTTTCTGGTTCAGATAGTGCTTTATGAATTAAGTTAGCAATTATTATAAATTGGTTTTCTGTAAATCCCCTTGTTGTCATTGCAGCAACTCCTAAACGAATACCACTTGCAACAGTAGGTTTTTCTGAATCATTAGGAATTGTATTTTTATTTGCTGTAATTTTAATACTACTTAAAATTTCTGCTGCTTTTTTTCCTGTTAAACCATATGATGATTTTACATCTATTGTAAATAAATGATTTTGAGTTAGGCCAGAAACTATTTTTACTCCTTTTGAGATAAATTGACGACAAAAAACATTTGCATTTAAAATAATTTGTTGAGCATATTTTTTAAAATCTTGACTTAGGGCTTCTTTAAATGAAACTGCTTTTGCTGCAATTTGATGAACTAAAGGTCCTCCTTGATAACCTGGAAAAACTGAACGATTAATCTTTTTAATTATATCTTCTGAGTTTGTTAAAATTATTGCTCCTCTAGTTCCTCTTAAAGTTTTATGTGTCGTTGTCATAACAACATCTGCATAAGGAAATGGAGAAGGGTGTTCACCGGCAACAATTAATCCTGCAATATGACTTACATCAGCAAATAAATAAGCTCCCACTTTATCTGCTATTTCTCTAAATCTTTTAAAGTCAATAATTTGTGAATAAGCACTGTAACCTGTAATTATCATTTTAGGTTTAATTTCTAAAGCTATTTGTTCAATTTTATCATAATCTAAAAGTCCATTTTCATCAACTTCATAAAAATGTGTTTCATAAAATTTACCACTAAATGAAATTTTATATCCATGTGTTAAGTGACCACCTGAAGAAAGTTCAAGACCTAAAACTTTATCTCCTTGTTCACATAACGCCATATAAACAGCTGCATTGGCAACTGAACCACTATAAGGTTGAACATTTGCATAAGCACAACTAAATAATTGACATGCTCTATTTATCGCAATATTTTCTATTTGATCAACAAATTCACAACCATCATAATATCTAGCATTTGGGTATCCTTCTGCATATTTATTTGTCAAACATGTTCCGATTGCTTTCATAACATCTTCTGAAACATAATTTTCAGAAGCAATTAATTCAATATTATCGTTTTGTCTTTGTGCTTCTTTGTTAATTAATTCTGCAATTTCTTTATCTTTTAACTCTACTTTTTTATACATAATACCTCCAAATTTTGATATTATTTTGATAATATATTATTATACTTTATTTTTATTGCAACAAAAATTATTTTTGTGATATATTAAATATATATGCATCATTAGCTCAGTTGGTAGAGCAGGAGACTCTTAATCTTCGGGTCACAGGTTCGAGCCCTGTATGGTGTACCATATGTTATTTCACCTAATAAAACTCACATTAACCAAATGAGTTTTATTTTTTTTAATTAAAAACTCAGACAGTGTTTAATAATACAATGTCTGAGTTTAATATTAAAAAATTATTTTCTAATTTTTAGTTCTTGAATTAGTTTTAAATAAGCATTTTGATCATTTGATTTTAAGTATGCTAATAATGATTTACGGTGGTTAACTTTTGCCATGAATCCACGCATTGAGTGTAAATCTTTTTTATTTGTTTGGAAATGGTTTTTTAATGATTCAATATCTTCAGTTAAAATCGCAATTTGTACTTCAATTGATCCTGAATCTTTTTCATTTTTTCCAAATTTTTTAATTAATTCAAGTTTTTTTTCTTTTGTTATCATTTGTTCTCCTTTTAAACCCAGCATAAAAAATTTTTTTAAACCGAGCAAAAAATATTAATTTGCAATATGCAAAACTATTATACCTTATTTTTAAAAAAATTAATTGCTTCTTTGAAATCAGACTTAAAAATCTTATTTTCTGCTATGTGATGTATGTTTCTAAAATTTTTAATAACTTCAATAAATAATTCATCAAAAAATAAATTATCTTCTTCTAAATCTAAAAAGACAACTTGATTTTCTTTTGATTCATAATTTATAAAAATAAACCCATGATATTCAATATCTTTATAAACTAAATTACAAAAATAAATTCCGGCAGGTAATTTTACTAAATTTTTAGGAAAATCAAACTTGTAATTTTTAATAGATGTAATAAACGCATAATCTTCAATTAATAAATTATTAGCAACTTCTAATTTTCCTTCTTTTATTAATTGTCTAATAATTGTACTTGAGATTT
Source organism: Mycoplasma zalophi (assembly GCF_018914005.1). Lineage (NCBI taxonomy): Bacteria > Bacillati > Mycoplasmatota > Mollicutes > Mycoplasmatales > Mycoplasmataceae > Mycoplasma > Mycoplasma zalophi. Next base: position 56,924 of record NZ_JAHMHI010000002.1, on the reverse strand, counting down.
TTGTGTTATTAATTTTCTTTTCTTTAATTATGTGAACAATAAAGTGTTTTTTTAAAAGTTCATTATTACCTTGACGGTTAAATCCAAATCTAAAATCTGATCCTGAAATTATTATTTTTACATTTAATTCTTTTAATTTATTAATAAAAGTAAGTGGATCAATATTTTTAAAATTTTCATCAAAATTTATAACTATTGTTTTTTGTACTTCCAAATGGTCTAAAGTATAAATTCTTGATTTTAATTGAAAAATTTTTTCTATATTGTGTAATTTATTTTTAAATAATAAACAAGCTATTTGATAGTTTTCATTTTGCTTTTGTAATTGCTTTGCTAATTTAAATAATTCATAATGACCTAAATGTAGTGACTCAAATGCACCTAAAACCATAATGATTTCAGGTCTATTATCATTTTCTTTATACTCAATAGGTCAATTATAAACATCCATATTTAATCTATAAATCCTTTTTCTAATAAATATTTATAAGTTCCAAAATCATCAACATGATATGCAACATCATCTGCAATTTCTTTTAAAGTTTCTTCAGCATTTGCCATCGCAACACCCAATCCTACTTCTTCAAGCATTTCACGATCATTACCAGAATCACCGAATGCAACAACTTGATCTAATGTCATATTTAATTTTTGAGTTAGAATTTCTAGTCCCTTTGCTTTATTAACTCCTTTTGCAGCAATAAAAATACCACCTTCTCAATTTGCTTGAACTGTAACATCTAAATTATGTCATTCAAATAAATTTTCATAATATTTTTTTGTTAAAGGAATTTCTTTTGAAATTACTGTTATTAAAAAGTTAGATTTATCTTCTGCTTTAAAATACTCTGAAATATCAAAAAAATCATTTTTAAATGGTTCATAAAATCAATGATTGATATTGAAGTGTTCATTGTAATAACCTTTATTTTTTCCCACTATTGAAAAAGCTATTCCTAAATCTTTTGTATTTTCATAAAAAACTTTAAAATCTTCAACACTTATTTGCTTTTCAAAAATGTATTCTTTTTTTTGTACATCTAAAATAAATGACCCGTTACCACCGATAAAATAATCAACATAAGGAGTATCTAATTTATTTCCGATAGTAAAAATATCTCTAGCTGTAGAAAAAGCAATAATAAATCCCTTTTCTTTTAATTTTTTAAACATTTTTTTAATTGTATCTGATAAAGGTAAGTTTTTTTCACCATCTTTAAATGGTAAAATAGTTCCATCAATATCAAAAGCAATTAATTTATATTTTTTATTCATTATTGATCTCTTTTCTCTATTTCTTTTAAAACTTGGGGTCAAAAAATTTTGATAATATTTACTTTATTATCAAAAAAATCTGCAATGGCAACAATTGTATTATTGTATGTAATTAGTCTTTTGCCATTTTCTTTTTCATTTGGAGAAATAGTTTGTGTTTTATTTAATATATTTAATTGTGTATTATTAATTTTATAAGAAAATAAACCAAATAATTTATAAAAATCAATAATTTGATAAAAATCCTGATTTTTAGTTATTTCAATATTACCAATTTTTGTTCTAAATAATTCAGTCATAATTGCATCTGTTTTTAATTCAAGTCCTAAATCATGAACAATTGACCTAATATAAGTTCCTTTTGAAACTTTTGTTTGAAATTTTATTATTCCTGTTTGTAAATTATATTCAACTAAATCTAAAGTATATATCTTAATATCATTGGTTTTTAAACTAAAATCTTCATTATTTCTTGCTAATTTATAAGCTCTAACCCCATTTATTTTTTTAGCACTAAAATTTGGTGGAGTTTGTTTAGTTTGTTTTTTAATTTTTTCAAATGCTTGTTTAAGTTCTTTATGAGTTATTGATGTTTTTGGTAAATAAGTTACTTCTTCTTCTGAATCAAAAGAAGCACTTGATGCTCAAAGTTGCATAGTACAAATGTATTCTTTATCTTGAGTTATTAAATAATCAAGTAATTTTGTATCATTTTCAGTTGCAACTATTAACAATCCTTCTGCAAGAGGATCTAAAGTACCTGCGTGACCTATTTTTTTTATGTTATGAGTTTTTTGGAATTCTCTTATCATTTTAAAGGAACTTATTGACTTTTTTTTATTTAATGCATAAAACATATTTTCTCCTAGCATTTAAATTGTAAACTATTATTACAAATAATAAAAAAACTGCTAAGATAAGCAGTTTAATTATTTCACTTTATATCCTGAACGGTAAACAGATTTTATTTCTTCACCATTTACTTTTTTAAGAATATATTCACCTTCTTTTTTATTTCTAAAGTATTTATAGTGTGCGACGTCACCATTTGCATAAAAAAATGTTGCTGGGCCTTCTAAATAATCATTTGTATAATTAGTTATTTCTTTATCGCCATTTGCGTAATAAAATGTTGCTTCACCATGTTTTAGATTATTTACATATGTAAAAACTTCTTTATCTCCATTTGCATACGTCATTGTAGCATCACCTTCAGCTTTACCGTTTTTATAAGTATAATTAGCTACATCACCATTAGGAACTTTTAATGTTGCAGGTCCTTGTTTTAGTCCATCAACATAATTATAAAATTCTGTAGTACCACATTTAAAATAAAAAATTGCTGGACCTTGTTTTTTCCCATCAACTATATCTACTTCTTCTCTGAATTCATACATAATTCCTCCTATGTTTACTATTTAATTTTAAAACAAAAAAAATAAAAAATTAAAAAAAGCATAAAAAAAAGGCTAAAAATTCACTTTTTGCTTTTTTTAACCTTAATTTAATAAACATAAAAAAAATTGCTTAGGAGCAATTTTGGACTTTTGCAAGATTTGGTGCGCGAGGAGGGACTTGAACCCTCACGCCGTAAAGCACTAGTGCCTAAAACTAGCGTGTCTGCCAATTTCACCACTCGCGCAAATGGTGCCGCCTATAGGACTCGAACCTACGACCTACTGATTACAAGTCAGTTGCTCTACCAACTGAGCTAAGGCGGCATTTATTTAGTTTGCTTATATATTATACATTAAAAAAAATAATTTGTTAAAAAAATTAAGGTTTATTTTACCTTAATTAATTTTTTACTTTTGAATAACAACAAGAGCAGGTTTTAAAACACGATCATGTAATTTATATCCAGCAGATTTTACTTTTAAAATTGTTTCAGTTTCGACACCTTGATCATCAAAATCAAATACTTGGTGAACGTTAGCATCAAACATATCTCCAATTTGAGGATCAATTTTAGAAATTCCATAATCTTCTAATGTATTTTGCATTTTAGTTAACAACATTAAAAACCCTTTAGTATAAGCTGACACTTCAGCATTTTGAGATTTTAAACCAACATTAATAGCTATTTCTAAATTGTTTAAAGACATCAAAAAATCTTCAAAAAAGTCCTGTAATGCGTATTTTTTAATTTCTTCAATTTCTTTTTTGGTTTGTTCAGAATTATGTTCTCTAAATTTATTTATTTCAACTTGTGCTTTAGCTTGTAAATCTGACGCTATTTTTTTAAATTCTTCTTGTTTTTTATTTAAATCTTGTTCATAAGAAAATATTTTTGTAATATATTGTGCAATTTGTAAATTTTGATCATTTACTTTTTGTTTTAAGGTTTGAATTAATTTTCTTTCTTCTATTCTACTTTTAGTTGGTGAAAAAACTTTTAATATTTCAATTGTGTATTTTGTTTTTGTTTCTTGATTTTCTAAATCATATTTTTTATTTAATATTATGTTTTTTGTTTCTAATAAATATTTTTCTACAAATAAATCAATTTCATGAAAACCTAAAACTATTTTTTTTGTTTCGTTAGATGCTTTTTCATTTTCTTTTTTAGTTATTAAATTTAAAGTAATATTATCAAATTCTTTTACAATTATTTCATTATTTTTTATCATTATAAGTCCTTTTTAAGTAATTTTTCTACTGTATCTAATGTATCAAATGCTTTTGAATAATCTATTCTAGATGAACCTACTATAGTTATTTCTTTGATGTTTTTTTCATTTTCAAATTCTATTTTTTTAGATATTAAACTTATATTAGGTTGCTTAATGTCAAATCTTATACTGCTATCTTCATCTAATTCATTTTCAAGAGCTTCTCAAACGGAATGATTTTCTACAAAGTCTAATATTTCAACAATTTTTTCTCTTGAAATATCACGACTTAAAATTATTTGATTTTTATTATATATTTTAGCGACATTTTCTTCTTTAAAAACGAAAATATTTTTAATAAACTCTTGAATTATTAATTCATAATTTTTAACTTGATTTGAAAACATTGGAATAAGAGCATAAGCACGCGCTGAAAGTTCAATTAATGGTGTATCAATTAACCTATCTTTAAATAATTTAACTGCTATTCTTACATCTTCTATATCAATTTTTTTAGCATCAAAATTAAACATTTTTGATTCAACTCTTCCTGTACTTGTAATTAAAACAATAATTGCTGAATAACCATTTAAAACAGTTAATTGAATACTTTTTAAAACTTCTGAAGAGTTATTTGATGTTGTTATTAAAGTTAAACCTGCAACTTCACTTATAACATTTGCAGCTTGTTCTATGGTTGTATCAATATTTAATCTTCTTTTTGCTAAAATATCTTGTAATTTATCTTCTAGATATTTTTGAGGATTATATGCTAAATATTTTGCATAATATTCTAAACCTTGAATAGAGGGAATCCTCCCACTACTTGTATGATTTTTTTGCAAGTAACCTTTTTTTTCTAAACTATGCATTAAATTTCTTATCGTCGCACTAGAACATTCCATTTGGAATTTATCTCCTAAAAATTGTGAACCAACGGGCTGTCCTGTTTCTATATAAATTTCAACAATTTTTTTTAAAATGTCTTGTTCCTTAAAATTGATTTGTTCCATTGTTACCTCTTTATTATGCTTTTTAGATTTATATATAATATTATAGCAAAATTAGCAATCTATTAGCACAATTTAATTGCGACTGCTAAATTTATTTTAACTATTGCTGTATAATATTATTTATGGAAAATAAAGAAAATTTAACAAATCAAAGAATTCTTAAATATATTGAACAAAATTCAAATAAATTTATAAAAAAGATAAAATTTGCAACAATTTTACAGTCAGTTATAAATTTTGCTATTTTACTTCTTAACCTTTCTGTTTTAATTTTGAGTAGTTTCACAATAAAATTAGGAGTGCAATGACTAAAAACAGCTCCTAAGGAAGAGGCAAATAGCATCATACTTACTATTTTTGTTTCTGTTTCCACAATTGCTTTGTTTATTTTAGCAGTTGTTCAAGCAATTTATAAATCAAGAGCAAAAACATATAGTTACAAAAAAATTTATGAATCATTATTTTATATAAATATGTGCTATATAAATGACACAAAATACACATCAAATGAATACAAAAAACAAAAAGATGAAATTATTAAATTAAAAGATGATAAGCCCAACCAAAAAATTAAAGATATTATTATAAATGTTTTAGTAGGTAAAAATGACAACAAGTAATCCAATTGAATTTGTAAATGATATAAAAGATAAATTAGCAAAAAAATTATGAATATATTCATTTTGATATTACTTTTTAAATGTTGTAATTATGTTAATCTCTTTAACTATTAGTATTTTGGGATCAATTCAACTATATAACGGATTTGATGGCTTTGGTGATTGAAACAAATATCTTTTAATAACAACCGGTATAAGTGCTGCTATTACTTTTTTAACATCTTTAATTAGTTTTTTTGTTTTAAATAAAAAGATCAATAAATATAAAATAAGAATTAATAAAATTAATTTTGAATCATTATTGTGAAAAGAAAAAATAGGAGAATATAAACACAAAAATAGAGATTTAACTTTCTTTAAAAAAGTTGCTGAAATCTGTAATTTAAAATGACAAGGAGTAGAAAATGGAAAATAAAGACAATTTAAATTTTGAAGAAATAAAAGATTCTAATGAAAAAATTGCAATTTATCGAAAAAAATTTATTATAAGTAGATTAATTTATATTTTAATTGCAATAACAATTATGGTTATTTCAAGTTTACAAATACTCTTAAACTTATTTGCAATTCGTTGAAATAGTGAACCAACTTTAAAACTATTATTTTTAATTATTGCTATCATTTCTACAATCGTTGTTTTTTTACAATCTGTTTTACTTTTCTTTGACTTTAAGAATTCAAGAGAAAAAAACTTAGCTAAATTAAGAAGTATTCAGCAATTAAAAGAAAATTATTTAAAAAACCCTGAAGAATTCAATATATCACAAATGGCAAATGCAATTTATGATATCGATAAAGAAAATTAATAAAGTCACTATGTTGACTTTATTTTTTTAATAAAAAAAGCAACTTAATTGTTGCTTTGGTCAATTTCTTGAAATGGCGCGCCCGGCAGGAGTCGAACCCGCAACCTTTTGGGCCGTAACCAAACACTCTGTCCAATTGAGCTACGGGCGCACATTGGAGCCACCAACCGGATTCGAACCGGTAATCGAGGTGTTGCAGACCTTTGCCTTGGCCGTTTGGCTATGGTGGCAACACATAGCTTCTAATTTATGCATTAATATTATATATATAAATTTAAATTTTGTTACAAAAAAAATAAAAAACTAAATAAAAAAATGAAGCATGAAGCTTCATTATAATTTTATTAATTTATTTAATGTTTTAGCAACACCTGATTTTTTGTAATTAAATCCTATTTCTGTTGCTATATTTTTAAGTTCTTGATTTGAATTTTTCATTGCAATTAATCCACCTAAATGATTTACAGAACTTGCATCATTCATACTATCTCCGATATGAATAGCTTTTAGTGGATCTATATTTATTAATGAACATATAAAGCTATTTGCTTTACCTTTTGTTGCATTAATATCAGTAATTTCTAAAGCTCTATTATTTCCAATTGAAACAACATTAACGTCAATAAATTCTTTTAATAATTTATTTTTTAATTCTGTTAATTTATTTTTTTTAGATGAAATAACTAATATTTTAGTAACATCATCAATATTTTTGGCTTGTGAATTTTTTTGTACTGTATACTCTTTTTTAAAAAACTTAATAATCCTTGACATTAAAGTATCTGAATATATAATTTTTTGTGAGTTAACAAAAAAAGAAAATTTTTCTTTTGATAATAAATCCACAATGTTTAAATAAGATGATTTATTGATTGTGTATTTTTTTATTATATTTCCAACTTTATCAAAGATAATTGCACCATTTTGAGCAACACCATAGTTTAAACCTAACATATTAGTCATTTCTAATAAATTTTTATTAAATCCTCGTCCTGTTGAAATAAAGCAAGGAATTTTTTTATTTATATTTTGTATGGTATTTATGTTCATGGTACTAATGTTATTGTTTTTTAAATCAACTAAAGTTCCATCTAAATCAATAAATATAGCTTGCGGTCTAAATTCCATATATTAACCTAAAACTAATTTTTCTAATTGTGGTAAAGGAATGAATCCAACTTTTGAATCTACCATTTTTCCGTTTTCGAAAATGTAGTAACTTGGAATTGAAGTAATTCCATAATCTCTTGCTAATTGACGGTTTTCATCAACATCAACAGAATAAACAACAACTTCATTATGTTTAGCTACAAATTCTTCTACAACAGGTTTAAACATTGAACACATACCACATCATGTTGCGGTAAATAGTACAATATTTTTTGGCGCAGATAGATCTAAAGTTTCATCTTTTTTAACTTGTTTTATCATTTTTATCTCCTTTAATTTTTATATTTATATTATATAGAAATAATAATTAAATTTTAAAAAAGTAATTTTTTTGTGTTTTTTTATATCATTAATAAGATTTTGCAAAAATTACATTCCGTTTTGTTTCTGTTCCATTTATAACACAACTTGATTTTTTATTGATTTTAATTGGGTCTTTAAATGGGATACAACGTGCTGTAGCGCCTGTTTCTTGTTGAATAAATTCCTCAGCGGTTTCATCACCACAAAAAGGAATCATAACTCATTTTCCTTCAGCAATTTTTTGTTTAAATTCTTGATAATCATTTGTTGTAACTATATTATCAATCATTCTTTTATGCGCTTGATTATATAAATTTTTATGAATATCATCAAATAATTTTTTAATTGTTGTTTTTATGGATTTATCAAATTTTATAGTTTGTTTTTCTAATGTATCTCTTCTTATTAAAATAATTTCTTTTGTTTCTGCTTCTTTTGAACCTATTTCAATTCTTAATGGTGTACCATGGATTTCACTATTAGAAGCTTTAAAACCTGGATTTTTATTACTTGAATCAAGTTCAACACGGAAAAATTTAGATAAGTATTTTTTTACTTCTTGAGCAAATTCTTTTACTTTTGGATCTTTATGTCCAAAAATTTCTAACACATCAATTTGTACAGGTGCTACTCTTGGAGGAATAATAATACCTCTATCATCACCATGAGCCATAATTAAGGCACCAATAAGTCTTGTAGTTACTCCCCAACTTGTTCCATAAGCATATTCACGTTGGTTTTCTTTGTTTTTAAAAGTGATATCAAAAACTTTTGTAAAATTTTGTGATAAATAATGACTTGTTCCTGCTTGAAGTGCACGCCCATCTTTCATCATAGCTTCAATTGTATAAGTAGAACATGCACCTGAAAATTTTTCTCTAGGTGTTTTTTTACCTTGAATAACTGGCAATGATAAATATTTTTTAAGAAAATTAGCATAAATTCTTAGCATAGTTTTTGTTAATTTTCTAGCTTCTAACGCATCGGCATGAACTGTATGTCCTTCTTGTCATAAAAATTCTGTAGTACGTAAAAATGGATTAGTTGTTTTTTCTCATCTAATAACATTTGCTCATTGATTATAAATTAATGGTAAATCATTATAACTTTCAACATTATCTTTAAAATAAGTTGAAAATAAAACTTCACTTGTAGGACGGATATAATATTTTTCAGTTAAAGGTTTTCCTCCAACTTCAGTAACTGTTGCTAGTTCAGGGTTAAATCCTTCTAAGTGATCTTTTTCTTTTTGAATTAATGAATCAGGAATTAAAAGCGGGAAATAAACATTTTTTACACCTTGTTTCTTAAATTCGATATCTAGGTTTTTTTGAATATTTTCTCAAATACCATATGATAAAGGTTTAAAAATAATTGTACCTCTAGCTTTTCCATAACTAATTAGATCTCCATTTTTAATTACGTCTAAATATCATTTTGAAAAATCTTCTTCTAATGGGGTAATTTTTTCTAATTTTTTTGCCATTTTATTCCTTTCATAAAATAATATTAATTTTCACTAAATAAATATATGTAAATTATATAATATTGCACAGTTAATAGTTATAAAATAATGTTATAATAGTTTAAAAATATAAAGAAAAATAAGGAGTAAAAGAAATGCATGGATTTCATGACCCAGAAAAGAAGCAAAAATATTACACACAATTAAAAGAAGCAAAAGGTGATTATATTGAAGCTTATGAAAATTTTTCTAGAACTGTTTTTAGAGATGATGTATTATCTACAAAGCAAAAAGAATTAATTGCCTGTGCTATTGCAACTTCAAAAAGATGTATATGATGCTTAGAATCTCATTTACCTAAAGCTAAAAAAGCGGGGGCAACAAAAGAAGAAATTATTGAAGCAGTTATGGTTAGTTCAATTTTTGATGGTGGGCCAGCTATTGCTACTACAATGTTAGAAATAATGCCACTACTTGAAGAATTGTTTAATTAATACTAAAAAGCACTTATTGAATTAAAAAAAGTGCTTTTTTATTTTTAAAATTTAATTAAAAAATAAAAACAGAAGTTAATCTTCTGTTTTTAGGTCATTTCTGATTGGCTGCCCTTGTTAGATTCGAACTAACGCATGGAGGTACCAAAAACCTCTGCCTTACCGCTTGGCTAAAGGGCAAAATGGTGGGAGGGGAGGGATTCGAACCCCCGAACCGTGAGGAAGTGGGTTACAGCCACCCGCGTTTGGCCGCTTCGCTACCCTCCCATTTGCTCTTTCTTAAAGTGCAATATACATTATAATACAAATTTAAAAACTTTTATAAAAAAAAATAATTTTTTTATTTATTTTTGAAAATAAATCATTTATAAAATTTGCGTAAAAAAATACCCGAGGGTATTATAAACGATTTGATAAAATTTTTGCTGCGATTGTTCCATCATTTGTTGCTGTGGTAATTTGTCTTATTGCTTTTTGCCTTACATCACCAATAGCAAAAACGTTTTTTATTTTTGTTTCCATGTCCTCATTAGTGATTACAAAACCATTTTCATCTAAAATATCTAATTCTTTTAAAAATGCAGTACTTGGACGAAAACCAATGTAAGGAAAAATTGCACTCACTTCAATTTCTTTTATTTGACCATCAACATCAGCTAAAATTTTTTCGACACCATTTTCGCCATTAATTTCTTTTATTTCGCTATTTAATAAAAGGGTAATATTATTACGTTTTTTTAGATCATCAACTAATGATTGTTCTGCTATTGTGTGATTATCGCGTACAAAAATATAGACATGGCTTGCTATATTAGAAACATAAGCTGCTTCTTCTATTGCGCTATTTCCACCACCAATTATTGCCATGGGTTTATTTGCATATAAAGGACCATCACAAATTGCACAATAACTTAAACCTTTTCCATCATATTTTTCGATGTTTTTTATTGAAGATGGAATATTTGAAATCATACCGGTTGCAATAATTACTGCTTTTGAAGTTAATTTTGAACCATCAGCCATAATTACTTCTTTGTATTCATCTTCTTTAGAAATAATTTCTTTTACATCGCCATATAAATATTTAGCACCTAAATTTGTAGCATGCATAAACATTCTTAGCGCTAAATCAGAACCTTTTATTGTTTCATCACCTGGTCAATTTTCAATTTTTGATTGATTTGGTAATTTACCACCTGGTACTGATTTTTCTAAAAAAGCCGTACTTAATTTTGCTCTTTGACTATAAATTGCAGCTGTAAGTCCAGCAGGCCCTGAGCCTATAATTAAAACGTCATAATCAGTTGTATTTTCCATTTTGATTCCTTTTATGCTGCTTTTGATTTTAATAATTCTTTACGTTGTTTTTCTTTTAATTTACGTAAAGTGTATAATTCTGAATCTTCTCACACGTAAAAATGTAGAAGTTTGTTTCATTTAGGTGATTTTGAAGGTTCTACTAAATAAACCGTATAACGCTTATTTATAGATAATTCAAAATATAAAACCATAGTAATTCCAAAAATAATGTATAAAGAACTAAACACATTATAAAATGTATAGTGATCTTGTCTTAAATTTTCCATACTAATTCTTATAATTCCATAGAAAATTCAATAAAGTCCACCTGTTGTTCCAGGTCTTAATCAATTGTATTTATTTAAAATTCAAACAAGTGTTATATATCCAATTAAGTTTGCAATTGATTCATAAATAAATAAAGGAACTCTATATGATGAAATACCATTATAGTTTATAAACATTTGTTTTTTAATGATATCAGGTAATCATACAATTGATAAATCATCTGCTGAAATTGCTTTTCCAAATAGTTCGTGATTTGAAAAATTTCCTCATCTACCAATTGCTTGTCCTATAAATACTGCAGGTAAAATAATTGAAAAACATTTTTTTATGTCAATTTTATGCCTAAAAAATGATAAAAAGATAATATCTGCTATCGTAGCAGTAACTACTCCACCTTGAATCGATAATCCACCTGTTCAAACTTTATATCAGTTTGATTTTAAGTATATTCAATCTCCTCAAGCCATTCTTTCAAAAATGAAAAATAATCTCGCACCAACAATTGCTGAAGGTAATGTAATAATTACTACTGTTGCAAAAATTTCAAAAGGATATTTTTCTCTTCTTCAAAAGTAATAAACTGTTAAAATAGCACAAAACATACCAAGCATCATTAATAATGAATAAAGTCTTATATTACCTAATTTTAAAACTGTATCAGGATCATCAGGAATATATCCACTAAATGCTTGAATAGTTTTTTCTAAAAAAGCTTCCATGTTCTTCCTTTCTTTTATTACTAATTATATTATATTAATTATTTTTAATAAGTATTTGTTTCAAGTATTTAGCTGTGTATGAATTATCTTGCTTAGACACTTGCTCAGGTGTTCCTGTTGCAATAATTTTACCACCATTTTTACCACCACCAGGTCCTAAATCAATAATATAATCAGCATTTTTAATAATATCTAAATTATGTTCTATTACTAAAACAGTATCTCCATTATCAACAATACGATTTAAAACTGACAATAATTTTTTAACATCATGAGTATGAAGTCCAGTTGTTGGTTCATCTAAAATAAATAAAGTTTGTCCGGTAGGTTTTTTTTGTAAGTAAGTTGCTAATTTAACTCTTTGAGCTTCTCCACCACTTAGTGTTGTTGCAGCTTGACCTAGTTGAATGTAACCTAGTCCAACATCTAACAAAGTTTGTAATTTTGCTTGAATTTTTGTTCTAGAACTAAAGAAATCATACGCTTCTTGAACACGCATATTTAAAACATCATTAATTGATTTTTGGTGATATTTAATTTCTAGAGTTTCTTGATTGTATCTTTTTCCATCACAGTGATCACAAGTAACATAAACATCAGGTAAAAAATGCATTTCAATTTTTATTACTCCATCACCTTGGCATTTATCACATCTACCACCAGGGACATTAAAACTAAAACGGCCTTTTTTGTATCCCCTTATTCTTGATTCTTCAACATTTGCAAAAATATCACGAATGTCATCAAAAACGCTAGTATAAGTTGCAGGATTTGATCTTGGTGTTCTTCCTATTGGTGATTGAGTAATTTGAACAACTTTATCAATAAATACATCACCAGTAAGTTTTGTATTTGATTTTGAAATTGAATCTTTTGAAAGATGTAAATTTAATTCATTTAAAATAATTTCATTAACTAAGGTACTTTTCCCTGAACCAGAAACACCTGTAACACAAACAAATTTACCTAGCGGTATTTTTACATCAATATTTTTTAAGTTATTTTTTGAAGCATTTTTAATACTTAAAACTTTTCCATTACCACTACGTCTTGATGTAGGAACTTCTATTTTTCATTCCCCACTTAAGTATTTACCAGTAATAGATTGTTGTGAATTTATAATATCGTCTAAATTTCCTTGGGCAACTATATAACCACCCTTATCACCAGCAACAGGTCCTATATCAACGATATAGTCAGCTTCTAAAATTGTTTCTTCATCATGTTCAACAACAATTAAAGTATTTCCTATTTCAACCATTTTTTTAAGAGAATTTAAAAGTTTTTGATTATCATGTTGATGTAGCCCAATACTTGGTTCATCTAATACATATAAAATCCCTGTTAAATTAGCACCAATTTGAGTTGCTAATCTTATTCTTTGAGCTTCTCCACCACTTAATGTTTCTGATTTTCTATTTAAAGTTAAATAATCAAGGCCAACATTAATTAAAAATTCTAATCTGTGAATAGTTTCATTTAAAATTAAGTTAGAAATCTCCACTTCTGTTGGACTTAATTCTAGATTTTTAATAAATTCCAAAATATCCGCTATATCTAATGAACAAATGTCAAAAATATTTTTTTGATTTATTCTAACTGCAAGAGCATGTTCATTTAATCTTGAACCATTACATACATTACAAGTAATTTCACTCATGAATTTTTTATATCATGCTCTTATTTCTTCACTTGAAGTTTCTAAATATTTTCTTTCTAAAAAAGTTGCAATTCCTTCGATGTAACCTTTTCTTTGATATTTATTTCCTGATGAAGAAATTAAAACATATTCAAATTCTTCTTCTGATCCACGTAAAATAATTTTTAATTGTTTTGAAGTTAGTTGTTCAATAGGAACATCAATTGGTATTCCATAACGATCTAAAAGCACTTTAAATTCTTGTCATTCTAAATTTTGAGTATTGACAATATTTTCAAAGTATTTAATCCCTCCTGCTTTTATTGTCATTTTAGGATTAGGAACAATTTTTTCATAATCAGCGTGTAATTTTATCCCGATTCCCTTGCATTCTTCACACATTCCATAAGGACTATTAAATGAAAATAATTTAGGTTCAATTTTAGGCATATCAAAATCACCGTATTCACATGAATAGTGAATTGAAAATAATTGGCTATCTTGATCTAATTCATAAACTCTTACAAATCCATTTGAATGTTCTAAAGCTATTTCAACAGCTTGTGATATTCTTTGTCTTTCTGTTTCTTTTAAAGTTAATCTATCAATTACAATATCAATATTTCATCTTTTGTTTTTATCTAAATTAATTTCATCATCAAGTGAGTAAATATCATCATTAATTTTAACCCTTACAAATCCCTCTCTTTTTAGCTGTGCTAATTTTGCTTGATGCGAACCTTTTTCGCCAAAAACAATGGGGCTTAATATATATAATTTTGCGTTTTCCTTGTATCTGAAAATAGCATCAATTATATCTTTATGTTTTTGGGCTTTAATTTCTATATTATGAGTTGGACAAAAAACTTTTCCAATTCTTGCATAAAGTAATCTTAAATAATCATAAATTTCAGTAACAGTACCAACAATTGAACGGGGATTATTATGTGTTGTTTTTTGTTCAATACTTATTGAGGGACTTAAACCTTCTATGCTTTCGACATTAGGTCTTTTTGTATTGCCTAAAAATTGTCTTGCATATGAACTCAAACTATCTACATAACGTCTTTTACCCTCTTCATAAATTGTATTAAAAGCCAGTGAACTTTTTCCAGATCCACTTAATCCTGTAAAAACTATTAACTTTTGTCTTGGTAACTCTAAACTCACATTTTTTAGATTATTTTCTTTTGCACCTTTAATTATTATTTTGTCATTTTTCATATTTAAAATTATAATAAAAAAAGCCCTAATTAAAAAGTTTTTTTAAATTTGAGCTTTGTCGTTTGTAATGTTTACTTTTCAGTTAAATTTATGTTGTACAAATTCAAAAATTGATAGCCTCATGACATCTCATGTATAGAATAAAAAATAAGTTAATGGCAATGAAATATGATATTTAGGAACAATTAATAGTCCTAAAATAATTAAAAATATAAAATGGGTTCACTGACAAGTGAAGTTTGTAATACTACTTAATGTGCTTCTTCCTCCACTACTTATTATTGCGCTTGTTGTATAGAATCAGTTTTGCAATGGACTTGTTAAGGCAATTGCTAGAATTGTTAAAAATAAATATTTTGCTTGAATTAATGAAGCATTATAAGCTGCTTGTAGTATTAATTGTTGTTTTGTATTTGCAACTATATTTGTCATTTGTCTTAATTCTTCAAAATTAAAAGTGTTCAAACGACTCACAACTTCTTTTTTTACACCTGTTGTTAGGGAATTTGTTTCATAAATTATTGCCCCACAAATTATCAAAAGCATACTTAAAAATGAACCAATAACAAGATGAAATCCTTTAAGACTTAATGCGTGGCGTTCTGCTTCTTCAAATTTGTTTTCACCTAATTTGGTTGCAACAAAAACCGCCACATTAGCTCCACATGCTGCTATTGTTGCACCAAATACACTGGCAATTGATTCTGTTAAAGTAAGTATACTTGCAGCTGAAAGTCGCATATATTGTTCATTAACCGTTCCCGGTGGAAAAGCTCTATTTCAAATAATCATCCTTAAAGGAATTACAATCATAGCACTAAGAGCTATTATAAATGCAAAAATTTTAGAAATATACAATTTTGCTATTTTTTTTGTAATAAAAAATAAATTTAAGGGATTTAATCAAATTTGTTTATTTTTTCTTATCATTCAATATGAGTCAAGAAAAATACTAGTAAAAACACTAGCAATAGTTCCATAAGCAGCCGCCTCTGCACCCATTTTAAAACCAAATAATAAAATTGAATTAATAGTGAAATTAATTGTTATATTTGTAATAGCGGTTAACATTGAATAAAAGCTTTTACCCGTTTCGCTTAATAATCCATTTGTATTTCATGCAATTGCCAATCCAAATCATGCAATTGTCATTAATTTTAAATAATTGGAACTTGACTCTAAAGCAACACTATCTCCCGGCCCAACAAGTTGAATAAATTGGTTAGGAATTATTAAAGCAGGAATAGCAAAAACTAAAGCAATTGATAAATAAGTTCAAACCCTAAGTGCCATAATTTGATTTAAATTACTATATTGTTTTGAACCATAAAACTGTCCAACGAACATACTTGCAATAGTATTTATTGTAATAAAAATCATTGTTAAAATACCAGTTCAAAAATTTGCATAACTCAGAGCATTAACACCATTAGGAATATGAGTTACCATAAAATTATCTAAAAAAGCGGTTAGCGAAAAAATAATTTCAGTGAAAATTACCGGAACCGTTATTTTCAAATAGGTCTTTCAGTCTTTTTTGCTTCGTGGTAAATGTTTAACTATAAAACTTTTTGTACTCATTAGTGCTTTCATAATAAAAATTCTACCATAAATTAGTTATTTTAAATATCCCAAATCCTATCTTTTAATTCTTTTATTGTCATGTTTTCATCTAAGTCTAAAGCGTTTAATTGTTTAAGTAATTCTCTTCTGTGGTTTATATCTTTAAGCCACATATCAACTTCATCTAAATGCTTGTTGACATATTCCATTTTTCATACATCATCATGAGAATATTCTTTTAATTCTTTTATTAAAAGTTGTTTATTAATTTCAATGTAATAATGTTTTGTTGTTTCGAAATTATTATCTTTACAAAATAACAAAAAACCAACATAACTAGCAATGGCACCATTATTTGATAAAATTCTGTTTTTAAAAACGTTATGTTTGCTTTTTTGTCTAATAATTTCTTTAATTTCGGAAAAATATTGTTTTTTAAATTCCCTTCTTGTTAAGGTAGATAAGCTAATTGTTTGTTGACTTATTAAAGGGCTAACTTTATTTTTTGGAAACAATTTTTTTAAACATTTATTTTCTAAAACCGGATTATGTCCTACAAATTCAACATCTTGAATTTTGATCTTAGGATTAATTTTTTTTATGTCTTTTTTGATTTGTAATCTTAAAGTTTCATAAAAATTTTTATTACTTTTAAAATTCATAACATAAGTACGAGATTTAAAAATTCCATGTTCATCTTGAAACCCTAATGTGTAACAATATGGTGTTGAATTTTCAATTTTAATAATCCTTGCAAATGGATTAGTTATTGCTTCAAAATCAATAAAAACTTTTGTTTTTTGTTTTTTGTTTGCTTCACTAATTGTCATAATAATAATTATAAATATTTTTTTAAATTACTCAAAATATACTCTAAAAAGTTATATAATAGGAATGATTAATCATGAAAAAAAGTAAATCCAGTAAGATAGATAACAAAAAAAATTTAAAAAAAATAATAAAATACTTAAAAACAGCAGCGGGTAAAAAAACCTTAATTTCTATTTCCGTTATTGTTTTTGTTGCAATTGTTGTTGTTGCCACTAGTGCAATAACATTCAATTCATAATAAATAAAAAACACAAAATTTTTATGTGTTTTTATTTTTATTTTTTATAATAGCATTATGAAGAAATTTAAAAAGATAAATTGATACTCATCATTATATTTATCTGTAATGAGGGTATTAGCTGGTATATTTGTATTTATACTACTAAGTGTAATGAAAATATTTGAACTCGAAACAGCATATCCATATACATTTGGAATTTGTTTTGTGATATTTTTAATTGCAAGTGTTAGTGATTTTTTTGACGGGAGAATAAAAAATAAACATAGTTCAAGCTCAATTCAAATTATTTTTGAACAGTTATCTGATAAGTTTTTAATTTATCCTATTATTTTATTTTTTATTAAATTTAACTTAATATTTACAAGTGTTGTTATTGTTTTATTCATTCGTGATTTAACAGCTTTAACAGGTAAATTAATTCTTTTTGAAAAAAATATTTATTTTAGAGTTCCAAAAATCATTAAATTTAAAACAACAATTGAAATAGCATCAATTAATATAGTATTAGCAGTTAATGCAATTTTAGGATTTAAAGGTTATCATATTGAGCATTTAGAAGTATGAAAAATAACTGTTTCTGTTATATTTACAATAATAGATTTAGTTGCTATTTATTCATTAATAAAATATTATAAACCAATTTGAAAATACATTTTAAGAGAATTAAAAGCCCATGAAAATGGTAATGGAATTTATGAATTCAGAAATTACACTCCACTGGTGATAGATGATCATAAAGAACTAGATACTCAATTAAATAGTGAAAATACAAATTCTGATAATGAAATCGAGGTTCAAAAATTACCAGAACCAAAGGATAAAAAAAGTGAAAAAGACTAAATTTAATAGTCTTTTTTTATTATATTTTAAAAGAAAAATAAAAAAAATGCCGTTTGGCATTTTATCATTGGCGTTAAAACAAATGGTGGACGATGAGGGGCTCGAACCCACGACCCTTGCCTTGTAAGGGCAATGCTCTCCCAGCTGAGCTAATCGTCCGAAATGGTGACCCTAGCGGGACTCGAACCCGCGAATGCATGGATGAAAACCATGTGTGTTAACCGCTTCACCATAGGGCCATGGCGCCGACAACAGGGATTGAACCTGTGACCAATTGGTTAACAGCCAACTGCTCTACCGCTGAGCTATGTCGGCAACTTATTTATTTAAATTGCTATATTATTATATAACATTTTTTTAAGTTTTGTTAAAAAAAATTATTTTTTATTTTTTTATTTGCCAGCGATATGTCTAAATAACATTTGGTGCCAATTATAGGGATCGAACCTACGACCAACTGATTACGAATCAGTTGCTCTACCAACTGAGCTAAATTGGCTTGTTATTTAATAATTATATAATATTAATTAAAAATATCAATATCTTTATCATCTAAATTATCCACACCATCTTTTAGTAATTTATTTATAAAATCAAAAACCATAATCATTGCTAAAACATCATTGTGACAGTACTCTTTTAATTTTTTAGATTTTAATTCTCATTCCTTATCACCAATTACTTCGGTATATCTTAAAATGGCATTATCCATTGCCATTTTTCCATTTTTTACTTCTAACTCACTATAAGGAGTGATTAAATGTTTTAATTGTAAATGAGATTTAGTTATGTATTTTTCAACTTTTTTAATAGAATAATATCCTCTTAAAGCATGAAGAAAAATAGCATCTTTTTTAAAAGCAAGCATAATGTCTACAGTATTTTCTTGAATTTTTTGTAATTTGTATTTTGTTTCATTAAGTTTATCTGGAGTAACTAATTCATTTTTTGAAATATATTCAATCATTTCTTTCATTCTTGTAATTTCATAACCTTTATTAAAAACTACATATGCATCATGCGTTTTATTTCCATAAACTTGATTAATTAAATCAATAAAATCATTTACATTTATAGTTTTTGGATCATACATAATGTCTTTTGTTTCATAATCAATTATTTGTAATTCAAGTGAATCATCTTTTTTTACTGTAATAGTTTTTATAATACTTACTTGATTTACAACTTGAGTATAAGGTCTTACATTATCTAATGGTGAAAAAGGTAAACTGAAACCCTCAAAATCATATCAAATTACTTCTGAACCTTCTTTTTGAATATTTTCTATAATATCTTGTGTACGTTCTTTATTCATTGAATTAATTTTATTAAAAATATATTGCAATTCAATTTTAGATTCTTCTTCTTTTTTTATTTCATCGAATTTATTTTCAAAGAAAAATTTTTTTATTTTGATTAAAAAAGTACCATTTATGTTTGCAAACTTAGGATTTTCTGTAAAAAATATTAAATTTGCATGCTCATTTTTACCTCAATCACTTATATTATCTGATTCATTATATGTATCTAAAGAATCACTATTTACTAGTAAAGATAACCATAAATTGGAAAACTGGTCAAGAGATAAAGGTTCTAAGGTTTTTTGTTTATTTGATTTTGTTATATCTATAAAACCATCGTTTAGTAAATCATTTATATTAAAAGTACGTTCTTCATTTACACCATTTTTTTTAGTTTTTGCATATGCAATTTCTTGTTGTTTTTTTATATGTACTTCGTTTTTTTTATTAATATCTCTATCTAATATTAAAAAAATATATTCATCAACTTTTAAATCATTTCGTTTTAAAATTTCAGCTTCTCAATAAGCTTTTAAAACATATTTTAATTTTTTTATAGAAGTTACAGCATTTTGAGAGTATAAAATATTTTTTTCTTTGTTATAAGCTGCTGGATTTGCTAATAATATATTTTCATTATCTGAATCGATGTAATGTATAAAAAATGGATTTCTAATTAATTTAATTTTTGGATCTGATAAAGCAGATTCTGTTAAAGAAATTTTTTCTTCAAGAGATTTTGTAATTGGTACTACAAAAATTTCGCTCGGATTATAATTTTCTTCAATAATGTCAATCATTTTTTGGTTGATTTTTTTAAACATTATATTGGTAGCTACACTAAAGTAGTTATTTTCTTCAGTTTTAGGTAATTCGTTATTTTCTAAAAGAGAATCAAACACTTGTGAAAAATAATCAAATTCATCTTCATCATCAGATGATTCTTCTTCAAGGTTATCTTTTTGTTGAATTTTTTTTAAATTTAAATAATCATCTTTTGAATGTTTAATTCAAAAGTCAGATGATGTATTTGCTGAAAAATAATTTTTAAATTTAGCGACTCTTTCAGGATTAATTTTCATATAAATTTATTTTCCCTTGTTCTAATCACTTATTATATAATTCTTCTCATTGCTCTTTGTTTTCGCATCTTAATCACTCAATTAAATCAGCATTA
The DNA here is from genome assembly GCF_018914005.1 of Mycoplasma zalophi. Lineage (NCBI taxonomy): Bacteria > Bacillati > Mycoplasmatota > Mollicutes > Mycoplasmatales > Mycoplasmataceae > Mycoplasma > Mycoplasma zalophi. The sequence continues at coordinate 36,044 of NZ_JAHMHI010000002.1, read as the reverse complement.
ACTGCTAAATCATAAGTTGGACTAATTCCAGATTCTGTATATTTTTTATATCATGCATACACTTTTTCAATGTCATCTTCTGCTTGTTCTGTGTTTAGTTGATATAGTTTAACCATACTTTTTCTTTTATAAACATCAACTTTATCTAAATTTTGATAATCGTCTTCTTCTAAAAAAGAAGCGCAAATAGCATAAGAAGTTGCACCTTTTAAATATGCATATAATTGTGATTGTTTAATGTAATTTAACGGAATACCATTTGCATGTCAGTAATCATAATTTTTAAGTCCAGTAGTTTTTATTTCAATAATTGTGTTACTAGATTTAATGTAACCATCGGGCAATCCACCTAAAATTAAATTATCTTTAAAATAATCATAATTATATTTAGCAGCAGGAAAAGTTTCAACTATTTTATTTGTTTTTTGTTCTAACATTTTAATAATTTTTGGTTCTAAAACAATTCCGGCATTTACATATTTTTTATCTAAAATTGGTAATCCTATTTTAGAAATATTACAAAAAGCAACAAAATCATTGTGTAGTGCATCTAAATTTAAAACATTAGCAATACTTGACCCACCTACTTTTTTAAAACCCGTAAAACTACCGGGTTTAGATGATAATAGCTTCTTGTGGAACTCAGGTGCTAATTTAACTATTTTATTTTTTTCATCTAAATAATAATCTCTATTATTGTAATAATTTCTTGTAATTTTATTTGCCATTATTCCTCTTCAAATGTTACTTTCGGATATTTTAGTTGTAAACTTTCTCAAATGTAACTAACATCTGCATTAGGGTTTTTTTGTGTTTGTCATTTAGCTGAGTTATAACAACTAATTGCATCATAAATTGCTTTATATTGAGTTATTGTTTGTTTTTCCCATCTTTCGTATTCTTCAATAACAAAATTATCAATTTCTTCTTCTGTTTTTTTGGGGAAATAACAGTGCACTATTTCATGTAATAATGTAAAGAAAATAAAGCATTCTCTTTGATACATATCACTTAAAAATATGAATCTTTTTGCACCTTTTTTAATAGTTATTCCTCTTATCATAGAATCTTCTATGAATTTTTTTGTAACTAAAACAATACCTTTTTTTCTTAAAAAAGTTTTTAACAATGAAATTTTTTCATTAAATGGTTTGTTAGAACTCATTATATTTAGTGCTTTTTTAATAGCTGGTGTATATTCATTTGATCTAAAAGTACCAACAGGTTCATAAGGATCTACGCCTAATTCACAAAACCTGATTCAAACATAAGTATTAGGCTTATCATGAAATTTTTTAAATTCTGCTAAAACATGTTCATCTAAATATAATTTATAATCCTCTAAATTAGAAACACCATAAAATTTCTTTAACGACATTAATTTTTCATAATCATACATATTTTCTTGAATATATATATTAAAAGGACTACTTAGTTGTGGATTTTGAATTAAAAAGTTAATTCCGTATTCATTTAAATAATTTTTAACTTTATCTTTTAATCCGCTTATTATTTGTTTATTTTTGTAGATGTAATATTTTTCAGATAATGTACCTGATTTTAGATTAAATACATATTCAAGTCCTTCTAAAACATTCACTGTTAATTCATTTATATCACCTTTTAAAATTGTATTCATATGTTTTAAACTCAATCCTAGGCGCATAGCTAATTCTTTTTGAGACATTTTATGTGATTTTAAAAGTAATTTTAATTCATCATTGAATTTTAAAAAATCAGTTTGAACTTTTAACATTTTTACCTCTTTTTTTACAATTAAATTATATAATTAAAATTAATTTTTTTGTTTTTTTATTCCTTTTTTAAGGAAAAAATAATGTATATTTTTTTGTAAAAAACTGCAAAAAAATAAGTTAATTTAAAAAAAGATGAAAAATATTATGGTTTGCTTATTATTAATTTTTTGTATCTACTATTTAAAGTAATTTTTTTAAACTTAAAAATAAAAAATGAAACATCTTTTTTTGATGTTTCATTTCTGAAAAAAGATATATTATTAATCTTCTTCTATTTTTACTTTTCCACCACGTTTTTTAATGATTTCATCAGATAAGTTTTTTGGCATTTTTTCATAGTGATCAAATCACATTTGGTAATTTCCACGTCCTGCTGTCATAGAACGTAAATCTGTTGCATATCCAAACATTTCACTTAAAGGAATGTATGATTTGATGATGTGAACACCATCTGAACGTGTTTCATCTCCTCTAATTTGTCCTCTACGACGTGAAATATCACCCATAATATCTCCGAAGTAATCTTCAGGAACAGTAACTGCAACGTCCATAATTGGTTCTAATAACACAGTACCAAGTAATTCTTTACCTTTTGTAAGTGATTTTGAAGCTGCAATTTTATAAGCTAATTCAGATGAATCGACATCATGGTATGATCCATCAAATAATGTAGCTTTAATATCGATCATTGGATAACCAGCTAAAATACCAATATCCATTTTTTCTTGTAATCCTTTTTGGATTGATTTAATGTATTCTTTTGGAATTTTTCCACCAACAATTTTATCAACGAATTCAAAACCACCATCTGGATTAGGTTCATATTTAATTCAAACATGTCCATATTGACCTTTTCCACCTGATTGTTTCTTGTGAATTCCTTCAACGTCAGCTGATTTTGTAATTGTTTCACGGTAGCTAACTTGAGGTGCTCCAACATTTACTTCAACACCGAATTCTCTTTTTAGACGGTCAACAATAATATCTAAGTGTAATTCACCCATACCTGCGATAATTGTTTGTCCTGTTTCTTCATCAGTGAATGTTCTAAATGTAGGATCTTCTGCTGATAATCTTTGTAATGCTAATGAAAGTTTTTCAGTAGCTGCTTTTGTAGCAGGTTCTAAAGCTTGTGAAATAACTGGTTCAGGGAATTCCATTTTTTCTAAAATAATTTCTGGAGATTTTTCAGCTATTAAAGTATCTCCTGTTGTTGTTGATTTTAAACCAACAGCAGCAGCTATATCACCTGTTCTAACTTCATCAATATCTTGACGTGAGTTAGCGTGCATTTGTAAAATACGGCTAATTCTTTCTTTTTGATCTTTTGTTGAGTTTTTAACGTAGCTTCCTTTTTCTAAAACTCCTGCATAAACTCTAAAGAAAGTTAAATTTCCAACATATGGGTCATTCATAACTTTGAATGCTAAAGCTGCAAATGGTTCTTCGTCAGCTGCTTTAACATTTACTTCTTCTTCACCTAAATGACCTTTAATAGCAGGAACATCTAATGGACTTGGTAAATAATCAACAGCGGCATCAATCATCAATTTAACACCTTTGTTTTTAAATGCTGTACCACAAACTGCTGGGAAGAATTCACTTGTTAAAGTAGCTGTACGGATTGCTTTTTTTAATCTTTCAGCTGAAATTTCTTCACCTTCTAATACTGACATCATAATTTCTTCATCATAGTCAGCAACAGCTTCGATAAGTTCATGACGTAGTAACATAACTTCGTCTTTTAGGTATTCTGGGATTTCAATGTCTTTCATTTTTTCTTCTGGTTGTCCATCGAACTCATAAGCTCTTAATTCAACCAAGTCAACTATTCCGTTAAATTGTGATTCTTCACCAATATTTAGTTGAATAGCATGACATTTTCCACCTAAACGTGATCTAACAGACTCAACTGAGTTTTTAAAACTTGCTCCAGCTTTATCCATTTTGTTAACGAAAACAATTCTAGGTACTTTGTATGTTGTTGCTTGTCTTCAAACTGTTTCTGTTTGAGGTTCAACACCACTTTGAGCATCTAAAACTGCAACTGCACCATCAAGCACACGAAGTGAACGTTCAACTTCAACTGTAAAGTCAACGTGACCTGGTGTATCGATGATATTAATTCTTTTACCTTTTCAAAATGCTGTTGTTGCAGCAGAGGTTATTGTGATACCTCTTTCTTGTTCTTGAACCATTCAGTCCATTTGGCTAGCACCTTCATGTGTTTCACCAATTTTATGTATTTTTCCTGTGTGATATAAAATACGTTCTGTAGTTGTTGTTTTTCCGGCATCGATGTGAGCCATAATTCCAATATTACGATAATTTTCTAATGGATATTCTCTTGACATATAAATCTATTTTTTCCTTTGCTTATTTTAATTATGATAATAATACGATATACTTAATAATTTTATTAAATAATTAAAATTATCATCTAAAATGAGCGAACGCTTTATTAGATTCGGCCATTTTGTGAGTGTCTTCACGTTTTTTAATTGATCCACCAATTTTATTTGATGCGTCAATAATTTCATTTGCTAAACGTAAATCCATTGTTTTTTCGCTTCTTAAACGTGAATATTGAATTAATCAACGTAAAGCTAAAGTTTGTTTTCTTCTAGCTGAAACTTCAACAGGAACTTGGTAGTTACTTCCACCAATACGACGAGATCTAATTTCTAATTGTGGAGTAATATTTTCAATAGCTGTATTAAATACTTCCATTGGATCTTTTTGAGTTTTTTCTTTAATGATATCAAATGCTGAGTACAAGATATTTTCTGCTATAGATTTTTTTCCGTCTAACATAATTGTATTAATTAATTTAGTAACAATTTTAGAGTTGAAAATTGGATCTGCTAAAACATCACGCACTGGGGCTTGTCTTTTTCTTGACATAATTTCTCCTTTTTAAAATTTATTTATAAATAGTAATTAATTTAATTAGTTAGCTTTTGGTCTTTTAGCACCATATCTTGAACGCCCTTGTTTACGGTTATTAACTCCGGCTGTATCTTGTGTACCTCTAACAATTGTATAACGTACCCCTGGTAAGTCTTTAACTTTTCCACCTCTTATTAAAACTACTGAGTGTTCTTGTAAGTTGTGTCCTTCTCCTGGGATATATGCTGTAACTTCCATACCATTTGAAAGTCTTACCCGAGCATATTTACGAGTAGCTGAGTTAGGTTTTTTAGGTGTCATTGTTCCTACCCGTGTACAAACACCACGTTTAAATGGTGCTGGGATTTTTTTCTCTTTTTTTAATAATGAATTGTAAGATAATAATAAAGCAGGTGCTTTTGGTTTTACAACTTTATCTTTACGACCACTATTAATAAGTTGGCTAATTGTAGGCATTTTTTCCTTTCTTTTATTTTATTGATAATTTATACTGTGGAATTTAAAAAATAAATTCTTTATTATTATACAACAACTTATCCGGTGATAGTCAAAAAAATCAATTTTTTTATTTGAAATTTTTATTTTTAAAAATTTAGAAAATTTATAAATAAAAAATGCCCAATTGGCATTTTGTTTTTTACATCTTTAAAATTAGTTTTTTTCAAGCATTGTCTGCGATAACTTTTAAAATATCTGCGATATCAAGTTCTGGTTGTATTTCATTATCTAAAGAATAAGATAATTGAATTGATGGATCTACCCCTAAGTAATTTATATCATTTGTATTAGTTGTTAATGATGAATTTTTTCTTTGATTTCTCATTAATTTCATATTTATATTCTTATAATGATACAGTTGCGAAGATGTTTCATTTAATTGGTTATTATTTTTAATGCTTTTTTCTGCATCGTTCATTCATTGAATTTGTTTTTCAATTGTTGATGAATAATCATTTTCATAATCTATTTTAAAATTTCTTATTTTTTTTTGATTAAAATATGCTCCAAAAAACGTAAAATTCTTTACATAAAATTCATAATAATTTTTTATAAATTCCATTTCTAAAGCGAATTTATAAGCTTTTTGAAAATCTAATTTTTCAAGATTATTTAATTGATAAACTTTTTTAGCCAAAACCTTTGCTCCAAGTGGGTTTTTAGACTTCATTTTTTCAATGTCAACTCTTATTTCTTTTACAACTTTAATATCATCAAATTCTTCTTGAAGTGTTTTTTTAAGTTCATAAACAAAATTTTTATTTTTATATTTTGGATCATTAAATGCTTTTTTGTAAGTCACAAAGTTATATAAGAAAATTAATGGAGCATAAAGAAATGGTAATAACATTGTAAAATAATTGAAAATAGATTTTGAACTAGCGTAATTAAATGATTGAACTTCTTGACCGTTTGCTCTTGCTTCTTGAATATTTTTATAATAAAAAGAAGTTACTTCATTATAAAAATTAATAGCAGTTCAAATCATTACAACTATTAATAGAATTTCAAAAATAAATAAATTTATCAATGAAGGTGTTGAAAATTTTAGTCCATAAATAAATGGTTTTTTTAATTTATCACCAGTTGCTTTTTTTGTATAATCTAAACTTTTTTGAAAATTAACTGAAAATTTTATTGCGATATATAAGCTTATAACAAGAATAAATGTAAATAATAAAATAATTACATTATTGTTGCTGTTAGCTATTGTTGAAGCTGATTTTGTTTGTGCATTTTCAAAATTAATCATTGGTTTCACCTTTATTTTCTTTTGAAAGATAAATTTGAGCTATTTTAACTTTTAATTGTATATCTGTTAAATCTTCGGTACCAAAAATATTTAATTTATTTGCAATTAAATTTAATTTTTCTCTATCAATATCTTTTAATTTTTGATAGTAAATTGAAGTAATAATTTCAGGGTTTTCTTTAAAAATATTAGTTTCTTCTTCATTCATTTCTAATGGTTGAGTTGTTTTATCTTTTGGTTGTATCTCTGCATATTGTGAGTTGTAAGCATTATTTTGATTTGCAAATCCAGTAAATAAATCATTAAATTGTGAATTTGGATTTTTTGCAAATTGTTCTTCGAATGTTTTAGATTGTTCATATAATTTAGCCATTCTAAACATTTTTGTAATTTTGCTACATTTTGAACCAATAAATAGATAACTTAATACATAAAACACTATATTAAAAATTGAAATGATAGAAAAATAGTCATTGCTTTTCATTGTTGAAATTCTATACGGTAAATTTCAATTAGTGATAATGTAAAAAATAATTAACACAACACAGAAGGTAAAGAATCCAGGATTAAATACCGAATAATCTTTTTTTTGTATACTTCTTGAAAAGTTTGTAATAAATATAGAAAGCATAACACCAAATAAAATAAATGGTAAAGTTGCACCTACAAATAAATAAGCCATTTGTCTTTGAGTATCAGCATTAAGTTCTGAAGCGTTGTAATCTTTGTGTTCATTTAATATAATATTTTGAAATTCTGCATAGTAATTTGCGCGGAAAGCAAAAACTATTGCCAAACCTGCAACTGCTAATAAAAAAGTGATTATCAAAGCAATAGTAAATCAGATAAATCAAGGTCTATATTTTGATTTATCCTCTTGCATTAATTCTTCTCTTGTTTTTTGATTACCAAACAAAAATGGATTCATCTTGTTCTCCTTTAATATTTAAAATTATATAATAAACTCATAATTTATTTGCAAATCTTATGAGTCTAAACCATGTAATTTTATATCTTTTTCCATTTTTCAAGGCATTTCAGTTTCAAAAGTCATCACTTCACCATTTGGGTGCTTAAATGTAATTTTGTAAGCATGAAGCCTCTGATTAAATGAATCTTGTTTTTTCCCGTATACTGGGTCACCATAGACTGGATGTTTAATATATGCTAAATGTACTCTAATTTGATGAGTTCTACCTGTTTTTAATTCACATTCTACTAAAGTTTTATCACTATTATTAATATAAACTTGTTCTAAAACTCTTATTTTAGTTTGTGCTGGCTTTGAATTTATTTTTGTAACTGCCATTTTTTGACGATTTTTAGGATCACGTCCAATTGGTAAATCTATATTTGTAATTTCATTTTCCATCACACCATCAACTATTGCTAAATATTTTCGATCAATTTTATGATCTTTTAATTGACTTGCTAAAAATTGGTGAGTCTTATTATCTTTTGCAACTAATAATAAACCACTTGTATCTTTATCTAAACGGTGTACAATTCCTAATCTTAATAATCCATTTTCATTACTTAAATTGTTTTTAAAATGATACATTAAGGCGTTAACCAGTGTATTGTTATAATTTCCTGGTGCAGGATGAGTTACCATTCCTGAATGTTTGTTAACTACAATAAGCTTATCATCTTCATAAACTATATTTAAACTGATATTTTGTGCATCTACTGTAATCGTTTTATCAATTAATTTTTCGATTAGAATTTCTTGATTTTGAGAAACTACAAATTTATTTTTATTAATTTTTATTCCATCAACACTAACAGCACCTTGTCTAATTAATTCTTGTGCATCATTTCTGGTAATTTCTGAATTATTTGTAATGTATTTATCGATTCTATCGCTGTATTCTACTATTAATTTAATCATATTTAAAATTATAACTTTTATTGTAATTTATTTAGAAAATATATAATAAATATATGTTTGAATTAGTAATTAAAAAATCTAAATTTATAGCATTTGCTTATAAAGTAGATTCAAAAAGTGAAATAATAAAAATAAATGAAAAATTATGAAAATTGCACCCCAAAGCTAGACACATTTGTTATGCTTATATAATTTTTGAAAATGGTAAATGAGAAGAAAAGGGTGTTGATGACGGTGAACCAAAAGGTTCAGCAGGAACGCCACTTTTAAAGCTTTTAAAATTACAAAAAAAAGAAAATGTGGCGGTTTTTGTCATTAGATATTTTGGTGGAATTTTGTTAGGAAAAAATAAATTGCCAGGAGCTTATATTGAAACAGCTTCTGGCTCATTAAAAATATTAGATAATAATTTATAATTTTATAATTTCGTATTTTTTTGTGTCTAAATTGAACAAATTATGAAGTTTTTGAGTAATTGTGTTTGTTTTATACATTTCTACAAAATCTTCTTCTGTATCTTTTATAGAAAAAACGTTATTTAAAATACCTATTTTAGTATGCATATTAGATTCATTAAAAATAGCAATAATATTTGCATGTAATTTATATTTTGAAAGGGTTTTTATTTTTTTATAATCTGAAACTAAACAAAAAACGTAATCTGCTTTTTTGTAATATACTTCTTTTGCTATATCATATGCTCATTTAGAATCATCACTTGAATTAATTAAAATTTCTCAAATATATTCTAGATATTGTTTTTCGTTTGCAAAAAAATCTTCATTAGCTTGATTGTTAATTTGTTTCATTGTTTTAACAGTTTCTATTGGAAAATTACCACTTGCTGTTTCACCACTTAACATAGTTGCATCAGCTCCTAATAATGTAGCTCAATAAACATCTGTTACCTCTGCTCTTGTAGGTAATGGATTTTTTTCCATTGAATCTAACATTTGTGTTGCAACAATAACTTCTTTTTTTGCAATATTACATTTTTTTATGATCATTTGCTCATATTGAGGCACTTTATAATAATCAACTTCAAGACCTAAATCACCTCTTGCAATCATAATTGAATCTGAGTTTTCAATAATTTCATCAATATTATCAATACCCATTTGTGATTCAATTTTTGAACAAATTTGAATATTTTGTCCGCCGTTTTCATCTAAAAAAGCACGTAAATCTTGTAAATTTTTTTTGCTATTTACAAAACTAGCAGCAACTATATCAACTCCATATTCAATTCCAAATAATAAATCATTTTTATCTTTTTCACTTAAAAAAGGTAAACTAAACTCAACACCAGGAATATTTATTCTTTTATTTGTTTTTAAGAAATGTTGATTTTGAGTTTTTACTGTAATAATATTATTTTTTATTTCGATTACGGTTGTTTTTAATTTACCATCATCTAATAAAACAACATCACCATTTTTTAAATTAAGATGCATATCGTAATTAACTGCAACTTGGTGAGAATCACCTATCATATTTTTAAAAACTTCTTCACCACAGACTAAATTAAATTCTTGATTTTTTGAAATGATTTGACCATCATTTTCTATTTTTCCAATTCTTATCTCAGGACCCTTTGTATCTAAAATTAAAGATACATTTGTGTTTAATTCTTTTGCAACTTGTCTTGCTAAATCGTATTTTTTGATGTGATCTTGTCCAGTTCCATGACTGAAATTAGCTCTTATTGCCGTTACTCCTGATGCTATTAGTTGTTTCATTGTTTCATAATTATCACTTGCAGGACCTGCTGTTGCAATTATTTTAGTTTTTTGTTTCATTTTTTCCCTTTCTTGTCTTTATAATTATCTTTAATTTTATCTTATTAGGTCTATATTTTTGATATTTAATATAAAATTAATATATAACTTACAAATTAAATATATTAAGGAATAGTATGAAAAAATTTAAACGTATTTTTATGTTGGTAACTGATGGTTTGGGTATTGGTGAAGAACCTAGACAAGAAGAATTTCACGATAAAGGAGCAAATAGTTTTTTACACGCTTCTGAAGTTTTAGAGCTTCAAATTCCAACATGAAAAAAATTAGGTATTACAGAAATTGCTAAAACAGCAGGTCACAACAAAAGAAATAAAAATCCATTAGCTTACATGGCAAGAATACATGAAATGTCAAATGGTAAAGACACATTAACAGGTCACTGAGAAATGATGGGAATTTTAACAAAAGTGCCAAGTCCTCAATTTATTGAAAATGGATTTCCACAAGAACTTGTAGATGAATTATCAAAAGCTTGAGATGGAAGAAAAATTATTGGAAATAGAGCAGCTAGTGGGACTGTTATTTTAAAAGAACTGGGACAAAGATCACTTGAAACAGGAGAAATTATTATTTACACTTCACCTGATAGTACTTTACAAATTTGTGGACATGAAAAATATTTAGGTTTAGATAAACTATATGAATATTCAAAAAAAGCTCGAGAAATTTGTTCAAGTAGACCTGAATGAAATGTTGCCCGTATTATAGCTAGACCATATATTGGTGAAAATGGAGATTTTACAAGAACATTTAACCGTCATGATTATGCAAATAAACCACCTAAAAAAACATTATTAAATGAACTTCAAGAAAAAGGAATAGAAACAATTGGTGTTGGAAAAATAAAAGATATTTTTACAGGTGAGGGAATAGATACTATCTATGGTCCTGCAAGTGATGATGAAAATATGGATGTTGCTATTGAAATTGCTACACAAAATGCTGAAAATCAATTCATTTTTGTTAATTTAGTACAATTTGACAGTCACTATGGACATAGAAGAAATCCTGAAGGATATTCAGAAAATATTTCAAGATTTGATATTAAATTAACAAAATTAATTAATGCAATGAAAGAAGATGATTTACTATTAATTACTTCAGATCACGGAAATGATCCAACGTGACCAGGAAGCGATCATACTCGCGAAGCATTACCACTTACAATTTTTTCAAAATCATTTAAACAACCAAAAATTTTCACAAGACCTTTAAACGGTTTAGGAACAGCAGGAAATATTGTTGCAAGAAACTTTGAATGCAATTTACTTGAAACAGGTGAAGATGTTTTTGAGGAGTTAATTTAATGAATAATTTAAAATTACCATTAATTTTCACTGACATGGATGGTACATTGTATGGTTCAAGTTTTAAAGCATCACAAGAAACAATTAATGATATTGAATTTGCAATTACCAAAAGCGAAGAAAACCCAAGACCTGCTTTGTTTAGTTTATGTACAGGAAATCCTGTTTTTGAAAGAGTAAAAAATGTTGGAACTCAATTGAAAGCTAAATATTTAATTGGTTCAACTGGTGCAAATATTTTTGATATGGAAACAAATGAGTTTATTTATCAAAAAACAATTAGCAACGAAGATGCTCAAAAAATTATTGATTTTGCAAATGAAAATCAATTTGAAGTTGTATTTTGAAATTCAGAACAATATTTTTATTCAAACTATGCTAGTGAAAGTGCATTAGAAGCGACTTTAAATTATCATTTTGATACTAAAGAAGGAAGAAATATCGTTAAAAAATACACAGGTCAAGAAATTACAGATATTGTAAAAATAGAGTTTTCAAGTCAAGTTCAAAACTTTAAAAAAATCACAGACTTTTTAAAAGATCTAAATGTATATTTTATTGAAACGGCTTCTAATGTTGAAATTATGGCAAAAAATGTTTCTAAAGGTAGTGCTATTAAATATATAGTCGAAACATTTTATAAAGATGAGTTGAGTTTAGAAGATGTATTTTGTGCAGGTGATAGTAGAAATGATATCGATATGTTAAAGATTTGTGGTTTCTCATATGCAATGGCAAATAGTCCACAAGTAGTAAAAGATGCAGCTAACTACCACACTTCAAGCGTTGAACAAAACGGTTTAGGAGAGGCGATTATCGATTATTTATACCGCTTTAATAAAGTTATTAAAAAATTCTTATTACATTAATAAAATAAAAATCAAGACCAATACAATCTTGATTTTTTTATTATTTAATTATTTTACTTTTGTAATTTTTTGCACTTTCTTTAAAAACAGGAAATTCTTTATCACTTGCTAAAACAAAGTGATTATTAGAAATCTTTTGTCATTTAGGTTGATTTTGTTCATCATATTCATGAATTGATGGATCGTAAGCCTTACCAACTAATGAACCTCTTTCAGCCTCAATAGAAGGTACTGCATCTAATAAACTTTGAGTATATGGATGGTGTGGATTTTTAATAATTTCAGTAGTTGAACCAACTTCAAGCAATGTTCCTTTATTCATAACAGCAATACGATCTGAAATATATTCAACCATTCTTAAGTCATGTGCAATAAATAAAATTGTTAAATTATATTTTTCTTTTAATTCTTTAAAAATATTAATAACCTGTGCTTGAATAGAAACGTCTAACGCTGAAATAGGCTCATCGGCAATTAGTAACTGTGGCTGTAAAATTATAGCGCGACAAATACCAATACGTTGTTGTTGTCCCCCTGAAAATTCAAGAGGATATCTATTTAAAACTGAATCATCTAAACCAACAGATTTTAAAATATCTAAAACTAAATGTTGTTTTGCTTGTTTTTCTGAAATATTATTTGAATCAATTCTTTGTTGTTTTAATTCATTGAATAATTGTGTTAATTGATCATTTTTTAATGCAATAACTTTGTTATAAAATTCTTCATAAAATGTTTTAAACACTAAATCAGGTTCTTGTGATAATGATTTTTCTAAATCTTGTTCAAATTTACCAAAAAATTCAGGGTTTTTTTCTTTAGATAATAGTGCATAAATTTGTTTTTTTGATTGTTGGTCAAAATTATATAAATAAATACTTTTTGAATTTTTTGTATTAGTTAGTCCTTCAGAAATAATGTATTCAACGTTTTTAAATGGGTTTAAACTGTTTGTTGGATCTTGGAAAATCATTTGAACTTTATTAACCATAAAATCAATGATTTCTTTTCCTTTTTTAGATCATTTAAACACTTTATTTAAATTTTTAGGAATTGGTTTTCCTAAAATTTTAATTTCACCAAAACTATGCGGGGTTAAACCAATAATAGCACGTCCTGCAGTCGTTTTTCCAGAACCAGATTCACCAACTAGACCTAAAACTTCACCTTTATATATATTTAAATTAAAATCTTTTAGAGCTTTAAATGCTTTAGCTCCACTGCCATAAGTTACATCCATATTTCTTATTTCAACTATTGTAGGCTTATCAACAGAATTTAGCATTTCTTCTGTGCCTTCTCTTATTTCACGATAAAGAGTTTTACCAAAACTTTTTTGTTCTTTATAAATATTTTTAGTTTTGTCCATCTTGAGCCTCTTTTGTTTTTAAGTTTAATACTTCTTTATTATGTTCTTCAATTTTAGCTAAATCTTCTTGATAAGTTTTTTGATCAACAAAAATGTTTTTATGTAATAAGTGTAAACGGTTGAAATATCTTTTTCAAAGATTTTGAATAATCTTTGGTGGAATATAATGTGGAGCTTTTTTGTCTAAAAGACTTGATTTGACAATATGTGTTGGTGAAACAAAGTAATAATCAGATTCTTCTTCTAAATCTTTACCTAAAGCATAATCACTTCTTATCGCAAAAGCATCACCTTTAATTTCATTTAATGAAGAAGGAACTGCACCTTTAATAACATTCAATCTTTCATCATTATTATAATCTGGCATTGATGAAATTAAACCTCATGTATATGGGTGTTGTGGGTGCATTAGAACTTCTTCACAAGTACCGGATTCAATAATTTGTCCAGCATACATAATGTTAATAAATTCAGCAATTGATGCAACAATTCCTAAGTCATGGGTAATAAAAGCAATTGCAATGTGGAATTTTTCTTGTAATTCTCTTACTATATCTAAAACAAGAGCTTGAACAGTAGGATCAAGAGCAGTTGTAGGTTCATCCATAACGAGAATTTTAGGTTTTAAACTAACAATAGCAGCAATTGCAATCCGTTGAATCATTCCACCTGAAAGTTCATGAGGATATAAGTTCATAACTTTTTCTGGATTAGAAATTTTAGCCATTTCTAAATATTTAATCGCTTCTGTAACAGCTTCTTTTTTGGTTTTTACAATTTTATTTATTAACATACCTTCTGTAATTTGTTTTCCCACTTTCATAGTAGGATCTAAAATAGACATTGGGTTTTGGAATACAGCACTAACAATCCGACCCCTTAATTTTGATTTCTCTCAATTATATAAATTGAAGTTATGAACTTCTAAACCATATAATTTAACACTACCAGATTCAATAATTGCATTTGTTCCTGTTAAACCATATAAAAGTGAAGTAATAACTGATTTCCCTGAACCTGATTCACCAATAATTGCATGAATTTTACCTTCATAAATCTTTAAACTTGGTCCACGTAAAACTAAGTTTTTTTCTTTAGGATTTGCAGGATTTTTAAAAGTTAAATAAATATCTTCAATTTCTGCTGCAACTTTTAACTTATTACCTAAAATATTTTCAACTTTTGCATTATCTAGATATTCTTGGAAATCAAATAAATTAGATTGTTTTTTGAATGTAAATAATTTTTGTGTTTTTTTTGCGACATTTTTTCATAAATCAACTGTGTTTCTCACAAATGATTTATTTTTATCTTTTCTTACTTCAAGTAAATTTTTAGGGTGTGGTTTTGCTAGTTTTTTAATAACTTCTGGATAAAGCGGTGTATATACATCTTTATCTAATGAAGTTTCTGTTTTAAGAGATGTTTTCAAAATTTCTTCATAATATTCAATTTTTTGTTGATATGAAAGGGATTTTCAATCTTTTTCAATATTGTTTGGCATATTTTATCCTATCTTTGTCTTAATAATGAATCTTGAATACTTGTAGAAATTAATTGAATTGTTGTTGTTAATAAAACTAGCATCATAGAAGGAAGTAATACATATCTAGGATAAGCGGTAAATACTTTTGCTCCTTCTGAAATTAAATTACCTAATGTTGGAATATCTATACTTAAACCAATGAATGCAAGTGATGTTTCACTTAAAATTACTCCAGGAATATGGAAAACTATTTCAGTAACTAATAAAGGAATTACAACTGGTAAATAATTTAAAAGAATTTTATATGTAGGAGTCCCTAAAACACTTGAAGCAGAAACTCATTCAAATGATTTTGCTCTTAAAACTTGTGAACGCATTTGGTTTGCTATATGTGTTCATGAAGTAAATGTTAGAGCAAAAACAATAACTCAGAATGTTGCTTGTCAAACAATTGTTATAACAATAAGAATAATAATTGATGGAACGTTTGAAATTATTTTAATAATGTAAGTCATAATAGTATCAAATATTCTAAAATGACCCATCATAATTCCAATTAATAAACCAACAAAAACTTGAATAATTGTTGTTACTAGAGCAAGCGCTAATGAGTATCTTAAACCCCATCATAATCTTGCAAATAAGTCACGCCCTAAATAATCTGTTCCAAATATTGAATTACCTTCAAAAAAGTTTTGGTATTTATTTTCAATATGTAATGTGTCGGGATTTTTGGTAAAAAATGGAATAAATATTGCACAAATAACAATCGTTAAAAATAAAACCATTCCAAATACACCAGCAAAACTTCTTGAGTATCTATAAAATAATTCAATTCATTTGTTTTGTTGTTTCTTTATATTATTTGACTCATGATATTCAAGTAAATTACCGATTATTTCTCATTTTTTATAATTTATTGGCTGAATAAATTTATTAGGTGCTAATTCTTTACCGTGTTCATTATTTGGTGATACATGTGTTTGTTTTTTAAATATTTTAAACATTATCTTGAACTCCTTCTAACACGAGGATCAATTAATTTATATAATGCATCACGACAAGTATATGACAGAATTGTAATTAATGAAAATATTGTAACCATAAATAAGATAATATTATAGTCTTTTGAGGTTATAGCATTTAATAACAATCCACCACTACCGGTAATAAAGAATATTTGTTCAACAAACAAGCTACCTATAAAGCTACCGAA
Organism: Mycoplasma zalophi; assembly: GCF_018914005.1. Taxonomy (NCBI): domain Bacteria; kingdom Bacillati; phylum Mycoplasmatota; class Mollicutes; order Mycoplasmatales; family Mycoplasmataceae; genus Mycoplasma; species Mycoplasma zalophi. The sequence continues at coordinate 19,687 of NZ_JAHMHI010000002.1, read as the reverse complement.
AATAACTACAGGGAAAAATGTTGCAATTGGAAATAGTGAAGGTTTTAAAGCATGTGTTCAAACAAATCTTGATTTTGATAATCCTTTTAGATAACAAAATTTAGCGTGTTGTGAATTTAATTCACGATTTAATTCTGTTCTTATATATTTAATATAAACAATAATTGAACCTAGAGATAATGCTAAACCTGGTAATACATAAGTTGCAATATCGGTTTCCACATATAGATAAGGTATATTTAGTGTTCTACCAATTAACAATAATCAAAGAGCAAAAACTAGTGATGGAATTGATGAAAATATAGATACAATTACAGTCGCAATATGGTCGGGTAATTTATCAGGATTCATACCCACATAAACTCCAACAGGAATTCCAATTACTAGAGTTAACATAACAGAAAATATCCCGATTAAAAATGATTTGTAAAATCTAATTCAAACAAAATCATTAATACTTTGACCAGGAAAGACTGAATACGAAATTCCAAAATCTCCCCTTAATAAGTTTTGAAGATAAATTAAATATCTATCAAATAGTGGTTTATCTAATCCATAAGCTGCTTCTATTGCCTTTTTAGAAGTTTCATCTAATCCTGTTGTTAGTGTTGTAGAACCTGGAATAGAATTAATTAAAAAGAATGTAATTGTAACAACGATTCATGAAATTGTAAAAAATTCAAAAGCCATAATGAAAAATCTTTTTAATGAACGTAAAAGTCTTGATTGAAAACTGAAAATATCTTTAATTGGTGAATTTTTTGGCTTAATTTTTCCAACAAAATCAACATATGAAGGTTTTTCAATAATTTTAGAACTTTTAAAAGTAATTTTTTTCTCTTTGAGAAGTTGCGTAATATTTTTTTTCATATTTCTCCTATTTAATTAATGTTGGTAATGATGCTTTTGGTGGATTTAATACATCATAAGCATATTGTAATGAATAAGTATATAAACTACTTGCTCCATTAATACGTGAAACTTCTCAATAAGTATCTACTTCCATTAATGGAATAACAGGTGCAGCTTCTCTTACTATTTTTTCAAATCCGGCAATTACAGAAAAACCAATAACTTCAGTTCATCCATCTTGCTTTTCTTGTTCTGTAAATTGACTAGTTAAGAATTTCATATGGCGTTGAGTGTAATCATTTATATCTTCATTGTTATACATAACAGATAAATCAACAATTTTATCTCAAACATCAGGATGATTTGGTTTTGTACCTAAAATTCTTAGTCTTTGTTTTAATTCTTCAATATGTTTTTTATCTTCTTCATTTTTTATTACTAAATTATTATTTTCATCTCTTGAATATCCTAATTTTGTAAAGTAATCATGATATGTTCAACTACCTGATGGATTATTTCTAAATCCAGTTGTTTTTTGTTGTTCAGTTTTTATTTCATCTGGTTTTAAAAATACTCTTATGTATGAATAAATATCGCTTCCAAATGTATCAAAGTTACGATAAATTAAGTCATATTTACCAGTAGTCCTTCAATCTTCATAAACGTTTTCAGGTAAGTTTTTTACCTCAATTTTGATAAAGTCGCCAAATGCTTTGGACATAAAGTCTTTAATTGCTAATCCAGCATTTTTTTGTTCATCTGTTGAGTTTGAAATGTATTTTAGTGTAACTTCTTTTAAATCTGGATGTTTTTTCTTAAATGCATCCAAAAAGCTTCTTGCAACATCTAAATGATAACCTTTATCAGTTCTATCGACTGTTTCAAAACGCATTGTTTTTGAAATATGATCTATATGCGTATAGTTTTGAACCGGAATAGGAATTCCTCAATTATTTTCTTTTGCTTTAGCTTTGGCTTGTTTATAAATAAATTTATTTAAGTAATTATTTTCATCTGCTTCATTTTCAGGATATGAACCATATTTTGTATACATAAAGTCATGGTCAAATCCAGATTCAACCGCATCTCCAAAACTAGAAGAAGCTTGACCAAATGCAGTTCAGGTTATAACTGGAAATGATGTACTTCAACCAACAATATGTAACATTTCATTACGATTAATTGCATAATAAATTGCATTCCTTAAATCAATGTCATTTACATATGATTCACCATTAGTTTCTTTATCTAAGTTAAATGCAAGTGCTATTGTTCCAAATCCTGTTGATTTATTCATGTATTTACGTTTTGCAGGATCTGATCAGTATTGTCATTGTAATACTGGTGGTATTTTGGTTGTAGAGATATAACCTTCTTCAAACATTGCAGAGTTAATATTAACATCATTTGAAAAATAAATTTTTATTTTATTACTTATAGTTTTAGATGCTGAATAATATTGATTATTTTTAGATAACTCAATATATCCTTGTGGCCCTAAAACTAAATCTTGTATATTAAAAGGCCCATTTGTTAAAAAGTTTTCATTTTTTAAACCAAATTCTCTAATTCCTCCAATTGATTCAACAAATAATCTATTAATAGGAATAATTGTTGAACTTATATCTTGATAAGCATTATTTACTGTTGTTGGTTGATATTCATCATATGCAACTCTTAATGTATATTCATCTAATGCTAAAACACGACTTTGGAAGTATGCTTTTGGATCTAATCTTTTTATAAAATCATTATTTAAAGTTGTTTGTCCATTTGGTACTAAATTTTTATAAAGTTTGTTTACTTCTTGTGTGTATTGTTCAATATTATCTTCGTTGTATGATATATCACCTAATTTATGTTTTAATTCAAATGATTGATTTAAAAGTTTTCTAAATTCCTGTGAAGGTTTTTGTTTTCTATCAAAATATAAATATTTTTTTACTTTTGTTGGAATTCTTTGTGGAATATTTTCAAGTTCTGCTTCTGAATGTAAATCTAATGAATACTCTGGATTAGGTAACATTAAAACAGTTTCATCTGCTTCAAAATCAAAATCAGGTGAATAAGGTATTGCAGCTAAAATATCACGATTTGATCAATTTCAGTACATTCTACCTGAATAAAATCCTAAATTTAAAGCTGTATCTTTAATTAATTTAACATCTTCTTCATCGCCTTCAACTTGACTTGCTCAAGGTTCATAAAATGGATTAAATACATCATAAACTCATTTACCATTTTGCTTAATAATTGGTGGATAAGCAAAAGGGTTTTTATAAGCTACATTGTGTTTTTGAATGTATCTTTGTTGTGCTTCAATCATTTCTGATGAAGATTGGAATTTTCTTTGCAGAATATTAGTTACTTTTTGTGAACCTGTTTCTAGGTCTAAAATATAATGCATTGCATCAATGTAATCATCAGCAGTAACAACATCACCATTACTTCATTTACTTTGACCATCATTTAAAAACACATTTAATGATAAAAATTTATTTGTTGGAGTTGTAATTGCATTTACTGAATAATATTCAGTTTGATCAGTAGCTATTGTTCCTGGTGCAGAACCAAAGTTATCTAATGAGTAAAAAGTACCTGAGTTTTCTGGGTTAGGATTTTCTTCTAAATATTCATCTAAAGTTCCATTTTCAGAAGTTTGATAAATTCCTAAATACATTTTTGGTATGTTTGCTAATCTTTTAATTGTTTCATTAGGACCATTTTTAACAGGAGGTTCTACTAATGATGGAAGAATTTTGTTAACTGAAGGATATTTAATGTAATTTAATGAGTTAATTGGGTCAGTAGCTAAACCTAAATCATAATTTTTACGTGTAGATCTTATTTTTTCTAAAGCGGCTTGTTCAGGAGTTAATGAATTTTGGCCACAAGCAACAAGACTTAAAGGTAGTGCAATTGTTGCAAGCGGTAATGACAATAATAATATTTTTTTTGCTTTCATATTTCTCCTTCTATTTTGTTCCGTTAAATTGAACACCCACACGGAAAACCGGAACTTCTGTTCCATTTATATTTTTTAGATAGATAGCAGTTGGTGCTTGAGAAAATGTTTTTCCATTTTCTGAAATGCTTTGAGTTTGTCCTAAATCAATGTTTAGTGTTTTTAGACCTGCTTTATCATCTGAAAAATAAATTTTATATTCATGATTTGGATCTAGTAATTTATTTGCATAATTTGACATAATTGCATAATCACTAACTCATGCAACAAAACCATTTCCTTTATGGTGACCATTTGAATCTTCATAATCATATGCTTCATCTTTTAGTCAGTGACGTGATTCTGAATTTTCTTCATTGTGAATGTGTTGTGTCTTGTAATAGAACATATTGCTACTGTTTTCTTTGTTAATTTTTAGTGTTTTTCTTTGTCCTGTTTCTACATCTTCAAATACTAAATAATTAACTTTTTTAGCATCTTCAATATTTAAATATCCAAACATCGCAATAGCATCTTTATCTGTATGTCTTCATATATTTGAAACATTTCTTTTTCCAACACCTTGTGACTGAATGTAGTATTCTCAGTAGGCTTTTGGTCTATTTGTAACAACATTGCCTTCTAAATCTTTAATTCTGATTGTATCATCTACAATTGGTTGTCCTTCATCATCGTACAATCTGAAGTTTAAAACATCTCTATATCAACGGTCTTTAAATCAACCATTGTTTATTGATTTAAATTTACCGAAGTAATTTGATGCTTTGTTTTGATCTGAAGAGAAATTATCACTATTTATTAAATCATTTGGCACATAATCAACATTTAATTTAGATGCTCTATATTTAGTTTCTTTATCTGCAATTTTTTCATATTCAATAATTGTATTTTGAATTGAATGTTGTTCATCACCAGTAAATTTAATTAACGCTTCGTTTCATTTAGCAGTTGGTGTTCCATCAACAACATATTCAAGCCCTGTATTAGCTTCATTTACATTAGTGATAAAACTTGGTAAGTTTCTAAATTCAGTATTTGAAGGTGAATATGTTATTTGTAAGTTATCACGGTTAATAACCTCAGCAAATGAATAAGTATAATCTGAAAAGAATTCATTAAATTTACGTTCTGTTTTAGTTTTAAAGTAATTTACAACATCTTCAGTTGGTTTTAATTTTTTAGTTATTCCCTTTGTAAATGATAATAATATATCAGCCATTGAGAATTTTCTTTGTCTAAAATTGTAAATCATTTGAGTTGAATACATTTGTGTTTTATTATCAAGAATTAAATCATCAAATAATGAAAACTTATCAAATGAAACATTATTTTCATTTGCAAATGCATTATATGTATCTAAAAGTCTTTTAGCTGACATATCTCACTGTTTTTCAATTGAAGTGTTTGTATTATCTTGTGTTCCGACTACTATATCTTCAGATTTAAACAATCCATATCCTAAATCTTTATCAAAAATTCATGCATATCTAAGTTCGTTATTTGCATCTTCATCAATTTTTTGTTTAATTGTACTTAGTGGAATATCTTTTACAAATACTGCTAATTTAGAATTTGTAAATCTTCTCATGATTTCGTTTGCAAATGCTTGCTTGTTATTTTCACGTAATAATTGATTTAATTTATTTTTTTCAGATGATGTCAAAGTGTTTTCTGAAAGTAATGCTGTTTCTAAACCTTTTTTGAATCTATCTATATTAAATTTAGATTCAACATAATCTATATCTCAATTAACTGTTTTTGTTTCTTTATTTAATTGAGCTTTTGTTGTATCAACACTTGAAAACTTAATAAATTCTTCGTATGTAGTGAATTTTAAGTCAAAATCATATAATTTTTTGTTTGATTTTTCTAAAAAGTAACTATTAAATAATGAATTCGAAGCATCATTTAAAAGTGCATTTTTATTAATTTTTAATCCTGACATTTCTCAGAATGCTGGAAAACCTTTTAATTGAGGATGTGGGTTTTCGGAAACAACATTATCATTTGAATTAACAACTAAATAAGCATTGTTTTTACCATCTATACCAACCATTTCCTTAATATAAGGTCCAAATCATTTTAAAATTGGGATTTGGTGAAGTTGTTTTAAGGTTTGTGGACTAAAACTTTCTGCTAAAAATCCTGGTGTTGTAACATTTTCTAAATTAACGTTAGGTAAATATTGTTCATTTTCACTAAATCAAAGAACTTGTCTTGCACCTGCTGAAATTGAAGCATAAGAATTACCTTCTGCTAAGTATAATGAAATTAAAATATCAGTAAATTTAGTATTTTCTTTACCTTTATCTGCAAAAGCATTAACATAAAATTCTTCTTGTTCAATGGCATCTTCGCTATTTGCATCAATTAATATAGTTCCATTTGGTGCATAATATTTTGCATCTACAAAACCTTTAGCTATTTTACCTGTTTGTCTATCTCTTGATTTTAGATGATCTAAATAAGGCAATAAAATTGCTTTGTTGTAATCTTTATCTGCTTCAGTAAATATTTCAGCATATGATGGGTATGAAATAGATGTTTTTGGTTCAATTGATGTATCAGTTGTTGTAAAATCTCAACCATTGATCATGAAGTCTTTAACAATTAATGATTGAATTGTATTTTGAGCTTCTTGAATTTTTTCATTTACATATTTTTTAGTAATGTTTTCATTGTTTTCATTAATTTCATAATATGGATTATTAGTTCTATCATTATTTTCTAAATTAATACCTAGTGGAACATTTATAATTGGACTTCCATCTGCATTGAAAACTAAAATTTTATCAATTTGAATATATTCATTAGCTGAATTTTTAATACCTTCAACTATTTTTGGTACTATTTGTCCATTTACTTCTTCAAAATTAATTAAATTTCCTTGTCCATCTTTTAAAATTCCTTGTAACATGTCAAGTGATGCTTTTTTAAATGTTCATTTACCGTTTGCATCTTTAGTCATATATTTTACTGGGAATTTATCGTCTGAATATTTAGTTGGGTTTAATGTTCCTGAGTTTTGGTCTAAAGTATTCATTAATCATAAATCAAATACTTCTAATCATTTTTTGTCTTCAGTATTATTTAAACCGTTTGCTTTTCGTCTTTCTTCAGTTGCTTTAACTAAACCTTCATATGTTTGCAAGAAACGGCGTTTGTAGTTTTCCATAGAAGCTTTTAAATCTTCTTTTCCAATTTCATGTCCTCAAACATCAGAACCTGATTCAACTGTATCTTTATTAATTACAATTTCATTATTAATCTTCTTAGGTTCATTATATAGTAAATATTCACCCTCATTGTTTTCTGAAACAACATTAGGTTCGTTTAATAGAGGTGATGAGTTTAATCCTAAGTGTGTTCTTGCTTTTAAATATAAGTCCAAAACATTTCTTGAGTAGTAATTATTTATATTTGGTGTTTGACCTGGTACTAAAGCAGATCCATACAGAGGTTTTTGACCTTTATCTCCTAAATCTTGAGCTGAATTCAATGTCATGTGGTGTCCATATTCATGGGCAGCAACAAATTTTAAGAAGTCGACTGCAATACCTTTATATTTAGGATTATTCATCGCTAATAATGATCATAATCCAATACGTGAGTCAGGATCTAATCCTAAATATCTTCCATTCTCAATAGAATATTCAAATTCACCTTTATCATTGATTGAAGTTTTTAAATGTTCACCTTCAAGTCATTCTCCCGCTCATGGAACTTTGTTTAAAAGTGTTTTTGTAAATCCATCGTATGCTTCAACAAAAATACTATAAGTAGGGACTGTATGTTGTTGACCATTGTCATCAATTATAGTTTTACTTCCTTCTTCTTTAATTGAATATGGTTGTACAACTGCTTTATATCCTGCAACGTCAAATAATTGTTTAATTTGTTCTAATGTATTTTCACCTACACCATCAGAAACATTTGCATTTACTTTAAATTTCAAGTATTTTAAATTCATATAACTTGAAAATTCTTGATTATTTACTAGTTGTTTTTCTCTTAAAACAAATGATAAAGTTGAATTATCTTTATTTATATTTGTAAGTTGTACGTTGTGAATATAGTTTCTTGCAAATTCATTTACATCTGTTTCTGGTGTAACAATTTTTGCTTTTGTTAATTTATCTAATAATTCGATTTTTGATTTTGCTACATATAAAGGATTTTTAGAAGAAATTTCTATTCCTTCATTTGTAAGTAAACTATGGTGTCAAACTGTTTCTTTTATATTTAATTCTTTAATTTGTTTTACATTGAAAATTGTTTGTTTTAAAGCATTTGAATAAATATTATTAAATGAATTAAACATATCTACATACTCAAATAAATCAGTTGCTAGATTATGAACTTCTGAAGAGTAGTTTTGAAGTGATTTAGAAAATCTATCTTTTTCTTGCTGATATCTTTGAAGATTTTCATTCATACTATCTACTCAAGTTTTATTTCTTATATATAAAGCTGTATCTTCAAATTGATATTGGAAATTTTCATCATTTGCAAAATCTTTGTTAGTTCATGCTGCTTTTAACTCATTAATAGCATCTAAGTTTTTGTAATAACCGTTATTTTCAAAATGCGTATCTTTTAATAAATCTGTATAAAAATGTAGTAAATTTTGTGCATTTACTAATTCTTTTTGCTTGTTAGCTTTTAAATTATTATCTGTTGTTTGTGCAATTTCTTGTTTTAATTGCGCTATTTTTGTATTTTGATTTTGAATATTTAAATTATAATTATCAAAATTTTCTTTTTGGTAAGCAATAACATCGTTAAATAAAGCGGCTATAAATTTTCTAGATTCATTATTTTGATTACCTTTGTTATCGTATTCTTTAAATACTGGGTTTGAAACTATTGCAAAATAATATCTAATTAAATTATCAACATTTTCTATATTGTATTTAGTTTCTAACTCAGTTAAATACTCTAATGAATTTTTAAAGTTATTTAAAATTGTTTCTAAGTTTTTGCTTGTTTGATCTACTCTATTTTCAAATAAACTAATAGCCTTTGTTGAAACTTCTGTTAATGTATTTACATAAACTAAAATATTGTTATTATCTGAAAGATTAATATTTTCTAAACTTGAAAGAACTTCTTGAATTTGTTGATTATATAGTTTTAGTTGATTTTTTGTATATTCATCTATATCAGTTTTTTGAGTAGCAGTTATTTTTACAATTTCTGAATATAAATTAAACATTTTTGGAAGTAAAGATGTAATTTTTAATTTATATGATTCTTTTTCGTTTTGAGTGATTTTTCTTAATGTATCAATATTATTTATTGCACTATCAAAATCATTTCAGTGACTTGATAAAGCGCTGTCTTTTTCAATTATATCTTTTATATCGTTGTAGTATTTTTTATCTTTGGTTGTATCATCTTCATATTCAACAAATGATTTTAAAGTCATTATTCTTACAAATGCTTGAGTATCTTTGTTGTATTTTGTTGCTAGTGTATCAAGTGTTTGAATATCTTGTTTAAATTCATTAACTAATGAAGAGTAATTTGCTTGTTCTAAATGTGATGAAATCGATGATTTTTGTTGGTTTAGTTGTTCATTATTTTCAAATGATTTTAAAATTTCATCTAATCTTGCATTTTCTTTATCAATAAGTTGTTTTACTTCTGTTTCACTACCCTGATATTCTTCTCTTATTGAGTTTATATTTGGTAAATAAACATAAAAACCATTTGAAACTGTTTCATTATGTGAACGAATGAATCCGTTTAAATTTGAGTATTCACGTCAGTTTATTCTTCAATTTTTTGTAATTTTAACTAATTCATCTAATGCAATTAACTGAGCGGGTAAATAACCTAAATCTGAAGAATATAAAAGATATTCATCATTTACATTTTCGATTTTTGCATACACGTCACCACTTAGAATTTTGCTATATAAATTATATTTAGCACGATTTTCTAAAATAAATTTATAAAGATTTCTAATGTAATCTGCTTTTTGGTCAATAGAATCAAATTCGGTTTTTGGTTCTTTAAATTCTGAATTTTCTATTTCTTCATTTAATTTATATAAATCAATTAAAGTATCAAGTTGTTCGGAGTCAAAAAATGCTCTTTTTAAAATTAATAAAATTTCTTCTCTTTTTTGTTCGATATTTAAAGCGCGAATTTCTTGATTTAGCCCGGCAATTCTTGCGTGATATTCTCTTAATTGTTCGTCTGTAGGAATTTCACTTTCTAGAGTTTCAATTCTTCTGGTTGAAGTAGTTACAACTTGCTCATATTCTTGTTTTCTTGCGTTTAATTCTTCAATTTCTTTATTTAATTTAAATAATTCGTAATTTTTATTTTCTTTAGTTTGTTCATTATTTTCAGCAGCAATTTCTGCTTCTAATTCTGATTTTTTATTTTGCTTTTCTTTTAATGATTGATTTACTTTATTAATTTCTTCAAGAGATCTTTCTTTAGCTTGTTTATATAAATTTAATTCTTCTCTGTGATTATCATCACCTTTTTGAATTAATTTATTTGTTTCATTAATTTGAACTTCTTTTGTGTCTTTTTCTTTTAAAAGATTTACAAATTCAATAAATTTAGCTAATTTATCTTGTTGAAGATATATATTATTTGTTAAATTCTTTGCATAAATTGAAGATATATCACTTGAAAGGTTTTCAAAAGCACGTGTATTACGTTCCAATGCTTGTTGGATACTTTCTGTGTTTTGTGGTCTTGTACCATTAGTAATTTGTCCATTAACTATTTCAACGTTGTATTGTGCTTCATCAATACTGTTAAATAAAATAAAAGTTTTACCATCATTAAAAATTAATTTTAAGTATTTGTCATTTATTTTATCTAATAAAGTTTTTTCATCATTTTCTATAATTGCATTGACAATAGTCTTCTTTTCAAAAGAAAAAGAAGCACTATTTTTTAGTGTTTCAAACGGATCATTTTTTGAATATGATTTAACATATTCTGCAAATTTAGTTTGTGCTTCTTCTAGAGTATTGGCAACAACTAGAGAAATATAATCTGAAGAAACATTTAATCTATCTTTTTCTAAAGTACTAAATGCTTCACTTTCAATTTTTTCACGATAATTACCTTTAACAACAAAAACTTCTTTTCCAATTAAATCTCTTTTATCAGCTAATGTTCTAAATGATTGTGCATTAGATGTTTGTTGAGAAATATTAGTAAATGAATTGTATTCATTAATATTTTCTAAAAATTTTTGTAATTCAGGAAATGTTAATAACTTTTTATTTACTCTATATAGTAATGAATCAGCTGCATTACCTTCCCCGCTTAAAGTACTGTGTAATGGAATTGAACCAAAGAAAGCATCAGGGAAGAATTTTATAGTTGTATATTCTTTATCTTGATTAGAGTGAGAACCTAATGTTATATTATTTCCATTAAGTTCAACCCCTTTAACAATAGAAAATTCTTTTAATGTAATAATTTCAGGTCCTCATGAAACATTTTTCATGAATCATTGAGTAAAATCATAGAAATCTTTAGCACTAACTGCTTCAATATATTCATTGTAAAAATCAAACATTCCATACTTAATATTTAAAAATGGCATTGAGTGATTTTTTTCATAAAATTGTTTTAAAAAGTCATTGTAACCTATTCAATTATTATTGTAAAATACTTCTCCATCTTCTCCTTTAGAAGGATCAAATGTAGCAATTTCATGATTTTTTTCACTATTTACAAATGTTAATCTAGGTCCATCTGCTAAATTAATATTTCCATTTGGATTAACAAATTTATTTTTTAGTAAATTATTATCGTATCCTTGGGCTAAATGTGGCTTTGTTGAATTATATTTAATAATTCCAATTGTTATTGCTGAAGCCAGCGCGATCACTGCTAAAGAAGTAACATACTTAGGCCAAACAAGTGTTCTTCAATTGAAAGATTTTTTATTTTTTGGGTTTTTCTGGTTGTCTTTCATCTTGCCTCTTAATTATTTTTATTTAATATATTTATCATATATATTTTGCATTATTTCTGTAGTAGATTCTATTTTTGCATAGAATGATAGTAAAGTAGCTGCTACAAAATATTCAGTTGGTTCAGATTTATCTGTGTTGTATAAGTCTGCTGAAAATCTTATATATTTATTTTCTAAAATTACATGCTTATCTTTTAGACCATTTAAGAATGTATAGTAATCTGATCTTTTCTGTTTTAAATTAGTTTTTAATTCATCAACATTAGAGTCATTTGTTCTATTTAATCATGCGATTAAAGTTTCAGCATATGCAGTTTCTAATTCTTTGAATTGTTCATAGATTTTGTTTATTTCTTCTTGTTCTTTTTCATCAGTTTCTGCATTTGAAACACTTCAAGAACCCGTTGATGAATCAACTGATATTATAGAATTAAATCTTGAATTATTTGAAACTGAATCTTTTTCATCATTTAAAAACTTAGCAAGTTCTTTATCTTGATAATCATCTTTTTGTAATAGAATTTTTTCAAAATCTGCTTTTTTATTGTCTTTTCAGTAACGTAAAAGAACAAATAATTCTTGCCCTGGAACTAATTTAGCTGTTTTGGCTATTTTTCTTTTTCTATTTTCATAAGTTTCAATTTGAGTATCACGATCTTGTTGTGTTAAATGATATTCATTTGTTAATGTTGGTAACCCTAAATTTTTATTACCAAATTTGCTTAATATCTCTTCAGCTTTTGTTGATAATTCTGAAATTTTATTTTCTATTGTATCAGCATTGTCTGATGATTCCAATTCTTGTTTTAATTCTTCAACTTTTTCTTTATATTCAGTTAATATTTCGCTTAAATTTTCTCTTAATTCACGAAGTGCATTTCCACTATCTGTATAATAATCACCAATTGATGATCATTGATTTCCATATTCAAATATTTCTTCAAGTGTTTTTAAGCTGCCATTAATTAAAGTTAATTGTGCATCCATATCATTTTTTATTTCTTGATTATCTTTAGAACCTTTTTGATAATCTTTAAAATATTTAAATAAATCTTCAAGATCTGTTAATGGTTTAGATTCGTTTACATATGTTTCATCATCTTTTGTGTAATGGAAATCAAAGTATGCATTATTGAATACAAGGTATGCAAATGGGTCGCTTGAATTAGATTCAACTTTAAACATTTTAGCTTTAACTTCTAAAGCGTTAGCATTAATTTCTTTTATTTTTACTTTAAGCTCTTCTTCTGATAATTCACTATTGTTTTTAGCATCATTAATTTTTTGATTGTGTTCTCTTAATAATTCTAAAATTTGTGAAGTTGTAGTATACATATATGCTCATTTACCTAATTCATCACCTTCTTCATTAAAGTTTTGAGTAAAATTATTTAAAACTTCTCCAGAAGTTGCGGCTAATGTGTTTATAAATTCATGAGGGTCAGTTGTTTCATCGTAATCTACAATTAATTTATCTATTTCAACTTTTTGCTCGTTATATAATTTTTTATCATTGTCTTTGTTTTTATTAGTTTGATCAATCAATTTATCCATTTTTTCTGAGTTGTTTCATTTTAATAAATCAATTAACTCTTGACTATCTAAGTTTTCACCGAGATCTTTAAATAAATTAATTAATGATTCAGATAATTGTATTTGTTTTTTAACTGTTAAATATTCTTGATAACGATCAAAAGATTCAATATATGTATCATGTTGCATATTTTTTATGTTTCGCATTGTTGTACTATATGTTGTATAAAAATCTTTATATAAATATGTGTTATCACTTTCGTTATAATCATTATGATATTCATTAGTTTTTGATTCATATTTATTTTTAAACATTTTTGCAAAAGAATTCATAGTATTAACATCAAACTCTCTTGAAACCTCTTCATCCATTTGTTGTTTTAATTCTTTATTATCCACAAAGAATCCTTCAAGTAAAGTATTATTTGCTTCATAAACAAATCTATCAACATCTTCTCAAAGTTCAAATTCATTAAAGTATGATAAATTATCATCCACTAAAGCAGCAGAAATTTTTAGTAACTCAGCTTTTACTTTTTCATGTAGTTTGTGATAGCTTACAGATGTAATAAAATCAGTTGCAGATTTACTGAAAAAAGTTTTGTAATTTGCTAATAATTTAGCTAATTTATCTTTTGTTTGTTTTTTAAATTCTTCATCAACAATTTTTCTATATACAGGGAATAATGAAATTTTAAAATCTGGCATATTGAATTTAGGAAGTAATGATCTATAGTTTGTTGAACTAAAATCAATAAATTTACTTGCTATTCCTTCACCTTGTTTTTCAAGTTTTTGTCAGTTACTTATTTGGTGTGTAAGTAGTGAAGAATTTGTTTTTGCATCTTGGTATTCTTTTTTATATCCTTCGAATTCTGCAAGTAATACTTCTTTATCTGTTGCGTCACTTGTTCTTATTTGACTCATTATTCTATCTATATCATTAATTCTTCAATCAAATAAATCATCCATTTCTGTTAATTTTGGAATATTAACTGTAACAGGATTTTGAGGATCATCTATAAATTTAGTAATAATATCAGCTCTATTTAAAGAGAATAAAATTGCATTTTCTCATGTTCATAAATTACTAAAATCTTCTGGTGTATCCTTTAATTCTTCTTTTGATTTTTCGATACTTTGTGTTACACCATCTAATAAATCTCTATTACTATTGTAAGAGTTTGGGTTTTGTTGCTTAATTGCATTTGGTAAATCAATTGCTAAAAAGTCGCTTATTTGTTCAAAGAATTTTTTAGCTGATTTATCATTTCTTTTAACTCTCTTAGCTTCTAATTCATTAATTTTTTCTTGTAGCTCTTCAATTTCTTGCTCTAATCTTGTTTTAGTTTGATCTGATTCATCTTTTTGTTGATTTGTTGTTTCTAATCTTTGTCTTAAAGCATCTAATTGTGCTTGAATTTGTTCTTTTTCTGTTTGGTTCTCTTTTTTTATTTTTGCTAGTTTAGCCTTTAATTCTTTAATTGTTTTTTCTTCATTAGTTTCTGTGTTTTGCGGTGCACATGAAACTGCCGCTATAGCTGGTATAGTTGCAAGAACTAAAGAAGATATTAATATTTTTTTTCTCATTTATCTCTCCATTTTCTCTATAGAAAAAAGCCCTGTATGCTATAAACCATACAGAACTTTTATTTATTCATCATAAAAGAGGTGGTATATAGCAATTATTAATAAATAATAAAAATCTTTTATGATATTTAATTAAATAACTATATACTTTTTTACCATAACAGACTTTTATTACTTTATAAATCCGTTATATATAAACTTACAACAAGACTTATAATGAAACTAACGATATGCGCACATAGAATATGCAATACCGTTCTTGTCCATAATAATCATTGAATTTGTAAGTAGTACTTTTTTCATAAAAATATTATACAACAAAAAATAATTTTTTTTAAATTTAATTGCAATTAAAAACTAGTGAAAAAATATGTGAAAAATCAACATAGCAAGACTAAAAAAGATAATAGTAGAAGTTGCATCTGTTAATGTTGCCAAAATAGGACTTGACATAACTGCAGGATCCTTTTTTAATTTATTTGCAGCTAAAGGAACTACAGCACCAACAAATTTAGCAAAAACAACTGCTAAAAACATTGATAAACTACTTACCAAGCACATTAGAATAATTCCAATTTGTTCTGCTTTTATAAGTAAATTACCAGTTGCTGTAAAATATAAAATCAATCTAATGAAATTTGTGATAAATAATATTAATCCAATTATTGCTCCTGCTCTTAATTCACTACTTATTACTTTTCATTTTGAACCTTTTATTTCATGAAGTGCAAGTGCACGTGTTACAGTAGTTGCTGCTTGCGCTCCCGCGTTTCCTGCAGTACCACTTATAACTGGAACCATTGAAACAACTATTGCGCTACTAATAGCGGCTGAAAGAAAAGAACCCGCCCCTTCAACTTGAGCCTGAAATATTTGAATAACTAATTGACTTAAGGTACTTCCTAACATCAAAATAATTAATCAAAAGATTCTTGACTTAACAATTGATTTTATATTAGGTTTATTATATGAAATACCTTCTTCTGATTCAATTCCGGCCATTTTATAAATATCTTCTGTTGCTTCTTCATGTAAAACGTCAATAACATCATCAGAAGTAACAATTCCCAAAACCTCATTTTTATCATTTACAACTGGTAGAACTGACATATCATGGTCAGCAAAAATTAAAGTTGCATGTTCTTTTGTTTCTAAAACATTTAAACTTTGAATTGGTTCCATTATTTCATAAATATATGTACCTCTTCTACTATCAACAAAAACAATATCTTCTAAAGTGGTTACACCAGCTAACTTGTTATCATCATCAATTACAATGTAATAATGAACTACTTCAGCATCTTCTCTTTTTTTTCTAATAATCTCAATTGCTTTTGAACAAGTGATGTCTTTGTTTAATTTAATAAACTCAACACTCATAACTGAACCGACGCTATCATCGTTGTATTTTAAAAGTTTATTAATCTTATTTCTGTCTTCTTGATCTTTAACATGACTTAAAATTTTTTGAGAAATATTAGCAGGCATTTCTTCAATTAAATCAACAATATCATCTAAATATAGATCATCTAAAATATATTCAAGTTCTTTATCTGTAAATGATTTAATAATTGATTCTTGAATATCATGTTCTAAATATGAAAAAATTTCCCCACTATCTTTGGGTTTAATTATTCGAAAGAAAAACACTCGTTCATATTCATTTAATTGTTCAATCGTATCAGCTATTGTTGCATTAGGTGTTTCATCGACAAATGTTCGAATTAAATGAATATTTTTATATTGAAGGGCATTACGAAGTTGAGTTAATGATAGTTCATTTTTCATAGTGGCCTCTTTTCTTTTAATAGTCTTTAAATATATTTACCAATGATTCTTGTAATCTATCTGTAAAAATAGGACTTATCATACCACCTTTAACAAGGCTTATTGCTCCATTTTCTTCACTTACTACCAAAGTAATAGAATCTGAAATTTCACTTATACCAATTGCTGCACGATGTCTTGCGCCATATTTATTATCTATAGATTTTTTAGTTATTTTATAATAAGTTGCAGCATACACTATTTTATTGTCGCGGATAATAATAGCTCCATCATGTAATGGGGTATTTTTATTAAAAATACTTATTATTAAAGAACTTGAAATATTTGCGTCAATAATAACTCCATCAGTTCTTAAATTATCTAATTTATCAGTCATTTCAATGGTTATTAGCGCACCAGTTTTATTTTTAGATAAGTATTTTAAACTTTCTTTTAATTGGTGAATTAATCTTATTTTGGTACTTTTTGAAACTTTTAATTTTTGTTTTCTTGATCTTATTATGTTTTTATAAAATAAAACTGAATAATGAATAAAAACAATTACAAACAATAAAACAATAAAACCTAAAATTATCAATAATAATTTATTTTCCATATTATCTTATCCAACTCACTTAGTAAATACTAAAATAAGTAAAGCAATAAAAATTACTACTGAAATTGCTGAAGCCGCAATTATCAACCTTGATATCGGTTGAATTTCTTTAACTTTTGTACTATTAGGGTCATCGCTTCATTTTTTGTATTCATATTCTTTTGCTTTGTTTTGTAAATATTGATTTCTCTGTCTTCTTTGAATTTCTTCTAATTTATTCATTGTTTTTCGATCAACTTCTGACATTCAAACAATATTTTTATAAATACTTAAAAGATGATTGTCATCATAATTTATAAATCTTGGTTCTTTTTTAAATTTAGCAAAATCTTTTAAAAGTTGAGTAATACTTGTTTCAATAGCATCTTTATTTTGACGTAAATCTCTTGTTTTTAATCCCATTATTTCCCCTTTTTTGTTTATATGTACTTATTATTATAATTTTAAATTATAATGAAAATAAAATAATTTAAATAATTAAATTAAAAAAACACAAATTAAAAGCAAGAAGGGTAAATAATGAAAATAAAAATTACAGATATTAATTTAAAAAATAAAATTGTAATTTTAAGAGTGGATTTTAATACACCATTAAAACTAAATGAAAAAAATGAATATGAAGTAGCTGATAATTCAAGAATTGTTGCTGCCTTAAAAACAATAAAATACATAATAAACCAAGACGCAAAATTAATCTTATTATCTCATTTATCAAGAATAAAAACAAAAGAGGATTTGCAATCTAAATCTTTATATCCAGTTTATTTAGAACTTAAAAAATTATTAACTGATTTGAATGTTTTCTTTGTAAATAAAACAAGAGGAAAAGAAGTAAATGACGCTGTTTATAATTTAAAAAACAAAGAAATTTTATTATTAGAAAATACAAGATTTGAAGATTTAGAAGACAAAAAAGAATCAAAAAATAATCAAGAATTAGCACAATATTGAGCAGGTTTAGGTGATGTATTTATAAATGATGCATATGGCGCAATTCATCGTGCCCATGCTTCGAATGTAGGTATTTCAACATACATAAAAGAATCAGCAATTGGTTTTTTAGTTGATGATGAATTAACCAATTTATCTAAATTAAATAATCCAAAAAAACCTTATGTAGCGATTGTTGGTGGTGCTAAAATTTCAGATAAAATTCAAGTTCTAGAAGCATTATTACAAAAAGCTGACTATCTATTAATAGGTGGCGGTATGGCATATACTTTTAATGCATCAAAAGGACTTAAAATTGGACAAAGTTTATTTGAAAAAGATTATCTTGAATTAGCTCAAAATTTACTTTTAAAATATAAAGATAAAATCATTCTTCCAATTGATAATGCTATATCAAAAGATTTTAGTAATTCTACCCCAACATATACAACAAAAGAAAATCCAAACATACCCAGTGATTTCATGGGTATGGATATAGGTCCAGCAACAGTTGAATTATTTAAAAAATATTTACTTGAAGCTGAAACTATTTTCTGAAATGGACCATTAGGAGTGACTGAATTTTCAAATTACTCACATGGAACAGAAGAAATTGCAAAAATTATTTCATTAAATAAAAATGCTTTTTCAGTAGTTGGTGGTGGTGATAGCGCAGCTGCAATCAAAAATTTAGGACTTGAAAAAGAATTTTCATTTATTAGTACTGGTGGTGGAGCTAGTTTAGAATACATCCAAGGAAAAACATTACTAGGTTTAGAAATTATTAAAAACAAACAATAAAACGGCTATTAATGCTGTTTTTTTGTGTCTTTTTGCTCTCGTTTGGTTTCAAGACAAAGTGGAAAATGTTATAATTCCCCGCTCTACACATAAATTTAAAGCGCTAAACATAACTGGTTACTTATACCCTGTTATTCAACAAGGCGATAATCCAATTTTAGGGTATTCAAATGAATCAAATATTATAATAAATTACAAAAAATTCATTCTGTTTGGTGATCATACTTTTTCGCTATATAAACCTAATTCTCCTTTTTTAATCGCAACAGATGGCATAAAACTTATTGAAACATTAAAAGTTGACAGAGATTTTTTGTATCATTCTTTAACTAAAATAGACGTAGGTTTATTAGGATATAAAAGACACTTTAGCCAATTAAAAGAAACTATTATTTACCTAACAAATAACGAAAAAGAACAAATAAAAATTGCAACTGTTTTAAATGTAATAAATGAAAACGTATCTTTGTTAAAGCGTTTGTGATTTTGACAAAAAAATCAACTTTTTTATGTCGAAAAAACTGCATTTTTACTAAAAAACACTTTCGTTTGGTTTCAAGACAAGGTGAAAAATCTATTTAAAATTACAAGAGGACAAGTTTTAAACACTAATAAATTAAAAGAATTTCCATCTGAAAAATATAAGTACCCTGTGTTTTCGTCGAAAACTATAAAT